>JBJERA010000044.1:0-13501 GCA_051882035.1 Hominimerdicola sp. | reverse complement strand
CTGTTATCCTGAGGTGCATCCTGAAGCAAATGACGAAATTTCCGATATAATCAAAAAGACTTCCTATAAGATAACAAGAATAGGTCAGCTTGTGGGAGTTACCGCTTCCGAAAGACTTGGCGTTCCATTCGGAATTGTCGACCTTTCACTTGCTCCTACTCCTGCGGTAGGTGACTCTGTTGCTCACATTCTTGAAGAAATCGGACTTGAAAAGTGCGGTACTCACGGAACTACTGCTTGTCTTGCTTTGCTTAATGACGCAGTTAAGAAGGGTGGAGTAATGGCTTGTTCAAGAATCGGCGGACTTTCGGGTGCGTTTATTCCTGTTTCTGAGGACGCAGGTATGATCGATGCAGCTAAGAGCGGTGCACTTTGCATTGAAAAGCTTGAAGCAATGACGGCTGTATGCTCGGTTGGTCTTGATATGATTGTAATTCCGGGAGATACATCTGCTGACACAATTTCTGCAATTATTGCAGACGAGGCGGCAATCGGTATGGTAAACTGCAAAACAACCGCAGTTCGTGTAATTCCTGCAATCGGCAAGGATGTCGGCGATGAACTTGACTGGGGCGGACTTTTTGGTTGTGGTCCTGTAATGCCTTTGAAGAAAGAATCACCGTCAAAGTTTATCAATCGTGGCGGTCAGATTCCTGCACCTCTGCATTCACTTAAAAACTAAAATTCTGCTGACCGTTCGCATAAGTGTGACGGTCAGTTTTTAATTGAGGAGAATAAAAATGACTTTGAATAATCTTATAGATTTGCATACCCATACTAATATTTCTCCTGACGGAGTAAACACTCCCGAAGAAATGTGTGAAAGGGCAATGGAATTAGGGCTTTCGGCTTATGCAATAACAGACCATTGTGAGGTTTCCACATGGTTTGATGAGGAATATTACGACAAAATCGGAGCGAGAAAGTCTGATGACCCTTTTGTAAAATATAACTATCGTGACAGATTTTTCAGCGGAATCGACTATATTTCAAGGCTGAAAGAAAAATATGACGGCAGGCTGAATCTGCTTTGCGGAATCGAACTTGGGCAGGCTACTCAAGGCAGGGAGGGTGCTGAGGAAGTTGCTGCTTGTGAAAAGCTTGACTTTATAATTGGTTCTCTGCATCAGAACAGAGGCGAGGACGATTTCGGATATTTACAGTATGACAAGAATAATATTTTGCAGATAAATAAGCTTTTATATGATTATTTTAACGAGATGCTTGAAATGTGTATCTGGGGAAATTTTGACACACTTGGGCATTTAACCTACCCATTAAGGTACATTTCAGCGTCTGGAATAGATATTGATATGAAACCATATGAGGATGTGATTATAAAAATATTCACCACACTTATTGGAAATGGGAAGGGAATAGAAATAAATACCTCGGGACTTCGGCAGGCTTATGGCAAAACATTTCCCGACTTGTATTATGTAAAACTATTCAGGAATTTAGGCGGAGAAATTCTCACACTTGGTTCAGATTCTCATTGCACTGCTGATTTAGGCAAGGGCATTTTCAATGGTGCTAAAATCGCAAAAGAGGCAGGATTTAGGTATATTACATATTTCAAAAACCGCAAACCTGAATTTATTAGACTTTAATACACAAATCGGGCTGTCCGTTTTATTGGACAGCCCGATTTTTTATATGTTAATCTTTAACTGCATTTTTAGCGATAACGTCAGCTACAAGATTTGATGGGAGCGGTTCATAACGAACCTTTTCAAAGGTGAATGAACCCTGACCCTGAGTCATCTGTCTTAAAAGCATAGTGAAATCAGCCATTTCTGACATAGGCACTTCTGCGATAATCTCAGTAAGTCCTTTCTTTTCCGCAGGATTCATACCAAGAACTCTGCCTCTTCTCTTGTTAAGCTCGCCCATCATGTCACCGGTGTTGTCGTCAGGAACAAGAACATTCAACGCTCCGATTGGTTCAAGCAAAATAGGCTCAGCCTGAGGGATACCGTTCTTATAAGCGATTGAAGCGGCAGTTTTAAATGCCATTTCGGAGCTGTCAACAGGGTGATAGGAACCGTCAACAAGAATTGCTTTTAGTCCAACCATTGGGAAACCTGCGAGAACGCCTTTCTTCACGCACTCTTGTAATCCCTTTTCAACAGCAGGGAAGAAATTCTTCGGAACTGCTCCGCCGAAAACTTTTTCCTCAAAAATCAAATCGTCTGAAATGCAAGGCTCAAATTCAATCCAAACATCTCCGTATTGACCATGACCTCCTGACTGTTTCTTATGTTTTCCCTGAACCTTGACCTTTTTGCGGATTGTTTCACGATAGGAAATTTTAGGGACAGAAAGCGTAACCTCTGCACCGAATTCGTTTTTAAGCTTGGAAACAACAGAAACCAAATGCTGTTCGCCAAGACCGCTCAAAATCATTTCAAATGTGGAAGGATCCTGCTCATAGCCTAATGTCAAATCCTCTTCAAGAAGTCGGGAAATTGCAGAAGAAATTTTGCTTTCATCTCCTTGTGACTTAGGCTTTACAGCCATTTTGTAGCATGGGCGAGGGAACTCTATTGCAGGAAGTTTTACAACTCGTGAACTGTCGCAAATCGTATCGTTAGTGCCTACGTTCATTTTTACTGCAACGGCAATATCTCCACAGCCAACTTCTGACATTTCAATCTGCTTTTTGCCCTGCAAGGTAACAAGCTTTCCAACCTTTTCAGTTGAACCTGTTGTTGCGTTGACAATCTCTGCATTAGGTTTCAAAACACCTGAAAATACCTTTATAAATGACGTTTTTCCAACAAATGGGTCGGCAACAGTCTTGAACACAAATGCACACAATGGGTCGCTTTCGTTGCAGCATATTTCAACAGGCTCTCCGTTAGAATTTTCTCCAATTACAGCGTCTTTTTCTGATGGAGGAGGGAGCAGCAATGCGATTTCCTTTAAAAGCATATCGACACCCGACAAATCTGTTGAAGAAACGCAGGTTACAGGGGTAATTATACCGCTGTTCATGCCATTATGTATGCCGTCAATAAGTTCTTTCTGAGTGAAAGCCTCACCTGAGAAGAATTTTTCAAACAAAGCCTCGTCAGTTTCGGCAACTGCCTCAGAAATAGCCTCTATAAGACCGTCAATTCTGTATTCGATTTTTTCAGAAAGCTCTGCGGTAGGCATATCAGTTTCAACAGCTGTTCCGTTTTCATATTTATAAGCTTTCATTTCAATAAGATTTACATAGGAAACAATTTTTCTGTCTGCAATAACCGGCACTACAACAGGGCACACTGTCGGACCGAATTCAGCTTTAAGCTGAGTCAGAACGTTGAAGAAATTAGCGTTGTCATCATCAAGCTTTGTTACAACAAACATTGCAGGCTTGCCAATTTTTTTTGCAGTATCATAAGCCTTATGAGTACCTACTTTAACGCCCGATTTGCCTGAAACTGTAATCATTACGCAACCGGAGGCATAAATTCCCTCAACCATACCGCTTTCATAATCAAAAAGTCCCGGAGTATCAAGAATATTAACCTTAAATCCGCCGGTTTCCATAGAGGAAAGGGACGTATAAACGGAAGATTTTCTCTTGATTTCTTCCGCAGTAAAGTCGGAAACGGTAGTTCCGTCAATAACCTTTCCAAGTCTGTCTGTTGAACCGCTCTTATATAGCAAAGCTTCAGTCAGGGATGTTTTACCTGAACCGGCATGTCCTGCAACTGCAATATTTTTAATCATAGTGTTGTCAAACTTTTTCAAATTGTATCGCTCCAATCGTGATAATCTTATATTGTTATTAAAAATAAGTAATAGCAATATCATATGCAGGTATGTACTAAATGCACAAAATCTGATTACTGTATATATTAATTATATAACATTTTGTTGCAAATATCAATAGTTTATTAAGAAAATTCATTCGTGATTATGAACAAAATTAATAGATTATATTCTGCAAACATTAACAATTTGTTTTATGATTTATGCAAAGACTAATTCGTTAAGTCAAATAATTGACACTCCTTTTGAAAGCTTTGCATATACTTATATATGAAGAAAAATTCATAGTCGGAATTTCTTCCGATTGGAAATTGGAGGCGAAATTGATGAAAAACAAGACTATTCTATGCGTCTTTGGAGACGCCAGACAAATATATACAGCCCGAAGTCTTTCGAAAAGCAGTACGGTTTATACTTATGGAATAGACGACGCAGGCGGAACGATTCATCTTGAAAGCCTGGATTCTATGGATAAAAAAGCTGATGTGCTTGTTTTGCCGATGATGTCGGTTCAAGGTCTTGAACTTGGCAATTATCATGGCAGAAAGACATTCTGCGGTGACCTTGTTCCATACTTAAAAAAGAATTGCCTTGTGACGGGTGGCAGGCTCAGTATCAAACAGATTGAATATTTTTCAGCATTGGGCTTTGACGTTGCCGACTATTTCAAGCGTGAGGAGCTTGTTATAAAGAATTGTATTCCTACGGCGGAGGGTGCTTTGCAGATTGCAATGCAGGAGCTTGCTACTACAATCAACGGTCTTGACGTACTGGTTATCGGCTACGGCAGATTAGGAAAGGCGACGGCAAGACTTTTTCAGGCTTGCGGAGCAAAAACAGCTGTTACTGCCAGACGTACTTCGCAGCTTGCTGAGGCTGAAAACAATAGTCTGAAAGCTTTTGATATACAGGAACTTTTCGGACGAATCACACGTTTTGGGCTAATTATAAATACCATTCCTGCAATGATTTTAACTCGTGAAATGCTGGAAGCTGTGGGGAAAAATACGCTGATTATAGATTTAGCGTCAAAGCCTGGGGGAGTAGATTTTGAAAGTGCAAAAGACCTGAATAAGCGTGTGGTATGGGCTTTGGCACTGCCTGGAAAGGTTGCCCCCGTTACAAGCGGTGAAATAATCGCTGACGCAGTTGAAAATATAATTCGGGAAAGGAGCATAAAAAATGTCACTTAAAGGACTGAAAATAGGCTACGGTTTGTCAGGTTCGTTCTGCACCTTTGAAAAGTCGTTTAAAGCGGCTGAAAAGCTTGTGGAACTTGGAGCGGAGCTTGTGCCTGTTATGTCATATAATGCGGCGGGGCTGTCAACCCGATTCGGTACTGCCGAAGAAAATAAAAACAGACTTGAAAACATAGCAAAACGCAAGGTAATATGTACCATTGAGGATGCTGAACCAATTGGCCCTGAGAAAATGTGCGATGTAATGGTTGTTGCACCCTGCACTGCTAATACGCTGTCAAAACTGGTTTTGGCTATAACAGATACTCCTTTGACAATGGCAGTCAAGAGCCATTTAAGAAACGGCTTGCCCGTAGTTATTGCGATTTCAACCAATGACGCTCTTGCAGGCAGTGCAAAAAACATAGGAATGTTGCAGAACTATCGGAACTATTATTTTGTTCCGTACAGACAAGACAACTTTAAAAACAAGCCTAATTCGGTAGTTGCAGACTTTTCTTTACTTCCGCAGACCATAGAGCTTGCCTTATCGGGTATACAAATACAGCCATTATTAATGCAGAATGCATAATGAATAAATTTACCGCATTTGAGAGTTCAGTTTCAGCTTTCGGTGCGGTTTTTTATTGGAAATAGTTTCACTATGCTTAATAAAATAAACAAAATCATATCGGTATTGTAGGATTAATTTGTATAGATTAAATCATCTTTTTATAAACTCTACAATTCCTATTGACATAGTAGGATAAAGGTGATATAATTAGGTTATTCCAAAAGATTGGTATATATGGAGAGTGAATTGAATGAATAATTTTTTTCAAAAGCTGGTGAGAGCAAATTTCCGATTCGGACGATGTTAGATTTGCAGGCTTTAAGTTTTGCATTAAAAATCTATATCGTTAAAGGAGAATAATTATGAAAACAACATTTTTGAAAATAACATTGGCGGCAACAGTTTTAGCAACGAGTCTTGCAGGTTTCACTTCCTGCGGTTCTTCTGAAAACAGCAGCAACAGTGATGAAACAGTAACAATCACAAATGTATCTTACGACCCTACAAGAGAGCTTTATGAGTCATATAATAAAATCTTTGCAGAGCATTGGAAAGAGAAAACAGGTCAGAAGGTTGAAGTTACTCAATCTCACGGCGGTTCGGGAAAGCAGGCTCTTGAAGTTGCAAACGGATTGGAAGCCGACGTTGTTACTCTTGCTTTGGAATACGATGTAAACGCAGTTCGTGATGCAGGTCTGATTGAGGACGGCTGGGTAAGTGAATATGAAAACGACAGTGCGCCTTACACTTCGACAATAGTTTTCCTTGTAAGAAAAGGAAATCCAAAAAATATTCAGGACTGGGACGATTTAATTAAAGAGGACATTGGAGTAATTACTCCTAACCCGAAAACCTCAGGCGGAGCAAGATGGAATTATCTTGCGGCATGGGCTTATGCAGATAAGCTTTATGGCGGAGATGAAACTCAGGTAAAGGAATTTATCCGCAAGCTTTATCAGAATGTTCTCGTGCTTGATTCGGGAGCAAGAGGTGCGACAACAACTTTTGTAGAAAACGGTCAGGGTGACGTACTGCTCGCATGGGAAAATGAAGCGTATCTTTCTATTAAAGATTATCCTGACGAATATGAAATAGTTACTCCAAGCATAAGTATTCTTGCACAGCCGTCTGTTGCCGTTGTAGATACGGTAGTTGACGACAGAGGTACAAGAGATGTTGCCGAGGAATATCTGAGTTATCTTTATTCGGACGAGGCACAGAGAATTGCAGGAGATAATTATTACAGACCTTCAAACGAGGCTATTCTGCAAGAATATGCGGATGTTTTTAATCTTGATATAAACCTTGTAACAATAAATGATTTTGGCGGTTGGGATAAGGCTCAGGAAAAGCATTTTGCTGACGGCGGAGTATTTGACGAAATTTATGAAGAATCGGAATGATGAGTTAGTATGAAAAAAGTAAACAAGAGAGTTATTCCCGGATTCGGGCTTTCACTTGGAGTAACGCTTTCTTTATTGAGCATAATTGTGTTAATTCCATTGGCGTCCCTAGTAATTTATACAGCAAACATGGACTTCGGAGAAATAATTGATACCATAACAAGAAAAAGGGTTCTTGCAAGCTTTGAAGTAAGCTTTATTACCGCTTTGATTGCCTCGCTGATAAATGCTGTAATGGGAGTAATTCTTGCGTGGGTGCTGGTGAGATATGATTTTCCATTCAAGCGAGTGCTTGACGGAATGATTGAACTTCCCTTTGCATTGCCAACGGCGGTTGCGGGAATTGCCCTCACTTCGCTTACGGCAGATACTGGGATTATCGGAAAGTTCTTTGGAAATTTCGGTATAAAAATTGCTTATACAAGAATCGGAATAGTGGTTGCACTTGTGTTCATTGGTATTCCATTTGTGGTAAGAGCAGTTCAGCCGGTGCTTGAAAAGCTTGACTCATCTTATGAGGAAGCAGGCGTAGCACTTGGCGCAAGCCGATTGAGAATATTCTGGAAAATCATTTTTCCTGAAATCAAACCCGCAGTATTTACGGGATTTGGTCTTGCATTCGGAAGATGCTTGGGAGAATACGGAAGTGTAGTTTTCATAGCGGGAAATCAGCCATACAAAACGGAAATAACACCGCTTATAATAATGTCGGAACTTCAAGAATATGATTACGCCAGTGCAACGGCAATAGCTCTTGTTATGCTTTTAGCGTCATTTCTGATACTGTTTCTGGTAAATCTTATTCAGATAAGAAATGCAAAAATTCTGAAAGGGGGAAACTGATATGCATGAGGAGTCAAAAGGCTCAAAGGTTGTAAAATGGATTTTGATAGGCATAAGCTTTCTGTTTATATTCCTTATGCTTGTTCTGCCCCTTGTTACGGTAATCACCGAGGCTTTAAAGCAAGGCTGGAACGCTTATGCTGAGGCGGTTTCCGATAAATATACGGTTAAGGCTGTACTTCTTACTATTGAAGCCACAGTATGTGCAGTTGCAATAAATACAGTTTTCGGACTGTTTGCGTCATGGGCAATTACAAAATTTCATTTTAAAGGCAAAAAGCTGTTGAGTACGCTTATTGACCTGCCTGTAACGGTTTCACCGATTATTGCAGGTCTGATATTTGTCCTTACATTCGGCAGACAGAGTCCTCTTTATCCTTATCTGCAAGCACTTGATATAAAAGTTGTATTTGCAGTACCTGGAATTATTCTTGCAACAATCTTCGTAACTTTCCCTTTTATTTCAAGAGAGCTTATACCTGTTCTTGAAGCTCAGGGCACAGACGAGGAAGAGGCAGCGGCTCTTATGGGAGCAAAAGGATTTACAATTTTCAGAAAAATTACTTTTCCTAATATTAAATGGGCTTTTCTTTACGGAATTGTACTCTGCTCGGCAAGGGCAATGGGAGAATTCGGTGCAGTATCCGTATTATCGGGACACCTGAGAGGAAAAACCAATACACTTCCGCTTCATGTGGAAATTTTGTTTAATGAGTTCAAATATGTTCCTGCCTTTGCAGTATCCTCAATACTGGTAATGATGGCGATATTAATATTGCTTATCAGGAGCATTGTGGAATACATAGGAAAGAGGGAGAAACAAGATGTACGTTGAACTGAAAAATATTAACAAGCATTTTGGCGACTACAAAGCGTCTGATAATGTGAACTTCGGTATAGAAAAAGGTAAGCTTATCGGACTTCTGGGACCCAGCGGAAGCGGAAAAACAACGATTCTAAGAATGATTGCAGGTCTTGAAAATCCCGACAGCGGAGAAATCGTTATTGACGGAAAGGTTGTAAATAACATTCCTGCAAGTCAAAGAGGAATAGGCTTTGTTTTTCAGAATTACGCATTGTTCCGCTACATGACGGTTTATGATAATATTGCATTCGGACTTAAAGTTCAGAAAAAGGATAAGGATACTATTCACCAAAGAGTTACGGAGCTTGTTAAGCTTATAGGTCTTGAAGGGCTGGAAAAGAGATATCCCAGTCAGCTTTCCGGAGGTCAAAGACAGCGAGTTGCCTTTGCAAGAGCATTAGCCCCAAATCCTCAGTTACTACTCCTTGACGAGCCTTTTGCGGCAATCGACGCAAAGGTAAGGCAGGAATTGAGAAGCTGGCTTAAAGACATGATTCAAAAGTTGGGAGTAACAAGTATTTTTGTAACCCATGACCAAGACGAGGCAATCGAAGTTGCCGACGAAATTATTATTACAAATAAAGGCAGAATAGAGCAAATCGGTACTCCGTCCGAGGTGTATCAAAAGCCTGAAACTGCATTTACAGCCTCATTTTTCGGACAGCCGTCAATATTCAAGGATTACAGTAAATTTCATACTTTTGAAGAAATACAGGGTGCGGAAAAGGCAATCGTTCGTCCTGAGTTTGTGAAAGTTTCAAAGAAAAATGAATCGCAGAAATTCAGAAATTCCTCCTCAGAAGGAATAGTTGAAAGAGTTGCGTTCAGAGGCAGCAGCATCGAGCTTTCCGTAAGAGTAAATGATACAGTTTTGACCGCAAGACGAGGATTTGACCAACAGAATGTTTCGGTAGGTGAAAAAGTTGATGTATTTATTTACAGAATGTTTGTAACAGCAGGTCATAAGGCATATCTGCTTGAAAATGAAACATTGAAGGAAGAATATGTAATTATCTAAAAAGTTGGTGACATAATGATAATCGAAAAACTAAAAACAGATATACTTATTATCGGCGGAGGTACGGCAGGCTGTTATGCGGCATTGACAATTTCGGAAAAATCGGACGCAAAGGTTCTCATCTGCGAAAAGGCGAATATTAAAAGGAGCGGTTGTCTTGCAGCAGGTGTAAACGCTCTTAACGCATACATTGTTGAGGGCAGGAAACCACAGGATTATGTTGACTATGCCAAAAAAGACGCTGACGGAATTGTTCGTGATGATTTGCTTTTTACAATGTCTGAACGACTTAATAAGGTTACTGAAAAGCTTGAACAGCTGGGTTTAGTAATTCTTAAAGACGAAAACGGAAAATATGTTGCAAGAGGCAACCGAAATCTGAAAATAAACGGCGAAAATATCAAGCCTATTCTTGCCGGAGCGGTAGAAAAGTTATCTAATGTTACGGTGCTTAACAAAGTAAATGTAATTGATTTTTCTGTCAGTGACAATAAAATAAATGGTGCATTCGGAATAGGAATAGAGAATGACACTTTTTATGTTATTGAGGCAAAAGCAGTAATCATTGCAACAGGCGGAGCATCAGGTCTTTATAAGCCCAACAATCCGGGATTTTCAAGACATAAAATGTGGTATTCGCCATTCAATACAGGCGCAGGCTATGCAATGGGAATTAAGCATGGTGCGGAAATGACAACCTTTGAAATGAGATTTATCGCACTCAGATGCAAGGATACTATTGCTCCCACGGGAACTCTTGCTCAGGGTGTTGGTGCAAAGCAGATAAATTCTCTGGGTGAAGTGTACGAAACAAAATACGGATTGACTACTTCCGAACGTGTTTACGGAACGGTAAACGAAAATCTTGAAGGCAGAGGTCCATGCTATCTTAAAACAGAGGGAATTACACCTCAGCAGGACGAGGATTTACTTAAAGCGTATCTTAATATGGCTCCGTCGCAGACTCTTAAATGGATTGAAAGCGGAAAAAATCTTTCTCAGCAGAATGTTGAAATCGAGGGTACTGAGCCTTACATAGTAGGCGGTCATACTGCCAGCGGTTACTGGGTTGACACCAAGCGTGCAACAACCATTAAAGGTTTGTATGCCGCAGGCGACGTGGCGGGAGGCTGTCCGCAGAAATATGTGACGGGTGCATTGGTCGAGGGTGAAATTTCGGCAGATTCGGCTCTTGAATATATTGCTAAAATTTCAGGTTCTCCCATTGACCCAAAGGAGATAAATGCTCACATTTCGGAAATTGAAAACTTTATTGGCGAAGATAAATCCCATTTTTCTACCGAACAGCTTGAAGAGGCAATGCAGACCGTTATGGATTCTTATGCAGGCGGCATAAAGACCAATTATCGATTTAATGAGAAACAGCTTGACATTGCTGATTACAAAATAAAACAGCTTTTAAAGCTTTCGGATAATCTTCATGCGGTGGATTTTCATGAACTTATGTATATTTACGAATTGCGTGAGCGTCTTGTAATATGCAGGAGTGTTATTGCTCACCTGAAAGCACGCCATGAAACACGCTGGCATAGCTTTGCGGAAAATCTTGATTATCCTGAAAAGGACGATTTGAATTGGAGAAAATATGTAAATTCACGCTTAGAAAACGGCGAAATTAAAATTATTCTCCGTGACTTGACAAAGGAGGGGCAGAAAATTTATGAGCATAATAATTGACAGAAAAAAGTGCATAGGATGCGGAAAATGCTGCGGAGTATGCCCCGGAACTTTGATAAAACAAGGCGATGATAAAAAGGCATTTATAAAGTATCCCAAAGATTGCTGGGGCTGTACCTCCTGCATAAAGGAATGTCCCGTACACGCAATTAAATTCTATCTTGGAGCGGACATCGGCGGTACGGGAAGTCTGGTTCATACCGAAAAAGAAAACGATACGCTCCGCTGGATTGTAGAACATTCAGACGGAAAAGTCACGAAAATTGACATTAATCAGAAAGAGTCCAATAAGTATTAGGAGGGAAGTAATATGAGCGAATTTTTACATTTAGACGAACTGGAAGCTGAGGCAATATATATTATACGAGAGGTGGCAGCAGAGTGTGAAAAGCCTGTAATGCTTTACTCCATAGGCAAGGACAGCTCGGTAATGCTGCATCTTGCAATGAAAGCTTTTTATCCTGAGAAACCTCCGTTTCCGTTTCTTCATGTAAATACAACATGGAAATTCAAAGAAATGATTGAATTTCGTGATAAAACAGCCGAAAAGCTTGGCATAGAAATGCTTGAATACATAAATGAGGACGGAGTTAGACAGGGAATTAACCCTTTTGAACACGGTTCTGCTTACACTGATATTATGAAAACACAGGCTTTAAAGCAGGCTCTTAACAAATACGGTTTTACCGCCGCTTTTGGAGGATGCAGACGTGACGAGGAAAAATCCCGTGCAAAAGAGAGAATTTTCTCATTCAGAAATGAGGCTCATGCATGGGACCCGAAAAATCAGCGACCTGAAATGTGGAAGCTGTACAATACCAAAATCAATAAGGGTGAAAGTATAAGAGTATTCCCCATTTCCAACTGGACGGAAAAGGATATTTGGCAGTATATTAAACGTGAAAATATCGACATTGTACCTCTTTATTTTGCGAAAGAACGTCCCGTTGTAGAGCGTGACGGCAATCTGATAATGGTTGACGACGAGCGTTTCCCATTAAAGGACGGAGAAGTGCCAGAAATGAAATCGGTTCGTTTCAGAACGCTTGGCTGTTATCCTCTTACAGGAGGAATCTCATCAACAGCGGATACTCTTGATGAGATTATTGAGGAAACACTAAGCTCTGTATCTTCTGAAAGAACTTCAAGAGTTATCGACAACGAGGCGGCAGGAAGCATGGAACGCCGTAAGAGGGAGGGCTATTTCTGATGAAAGGTTTGCTTAAATTTATAACCTGCGGAAGTGTTGATGACGGAAAATCCACACTTATCGGACATATTTTATACGATTCAAAACTGCTTTATGCCGATCAGGAGAAGGCACTTGAACTGGACAGTAAGGTTGGCAGCAGAAACGGAAAAATAGATTATTCACTTTTGCTTGACGGACTAATGGCGGAGCGTGAGCAGGGCATCACCATTGACGTGGCATACAGATATTTTACAACAGATAACCGCAGTTTTATTGTTGCCGATACTCCGGGACATGAGGAATATACAAGAAACATGGCTGTTGGAGCGTCCTTTGCGGATTTGGCAGTAATTCTTGTAGACGCATCTCAGGGAGTGCTTGTGCAGACAAGACGTCATGCTAGAATATGCAAGCTGATGGGTATCAGATACTTTGTTTTTGCCGTAAACAAAATGGATTTGGTTGGATACAGCCAAGAGCGTTTCAATGAAATCCGTCAGCAGATTGAACAGCTTGAAAAGGAACTTTTCCTTGAAAATATTCAGATTATTCCCCTTTCCGCAACAGAGGGAGATAATGTTACCGTTAAATCTGAAAATATAAAGTGGTATGACGGGCCTCCACTGCTTGAATATCTTGAAACTGTTGACATTACATCGGACGAAAATGAAAAAGGTTTTTATATGCCTGTTCAGAGAGTATGCCGTCCTGACCATACTTTCAGAGGTTTTCAAGGACAGATTGAGTCGGGACGTATTAGCGTCGGCGATGAAATCGTGACTTTGCCAAGCAACGAGAGAGCGTCGGTCAAGAGTATTCTTTTAACGGATAAAAACGTTCAGAGCGCTTACAAAGGTCAGCCTGTAACAATTTCCCTTGACAAAGAGGTTGACGTTTCCAGAGGCTGCGTTCTTGTAAAAGATGCTGATATTGCAGTTTATAAAAGACTGAAAGCTTCAATTCTCTGG
>JBJERA010000043.1:0-3111 GCA_051882035.1 Hominimerdicola sp. | reverse complement strand
GTGTATCTCATATACTTTATTTTATCATATTTTTTCTATGTGGACAAGTTCTAATTTTTAAAGTTGTTGCTACTAAACTGTTTTTACCTGTTTCAAAAATTATTTCGCTCATATTAACTACTTCCTTTCAGTTTCAAATTGTTTTACTAACTTATAAAACGTTGTTCTTTTCAAATTTAACAGTTCCATTGCCTTGTTAGCTGTTATGCCGTTTGCTTTCCATTGATTATAAACCTGTTCCCAGTTATCAGGGTATACAGCATTAGGTCTGCCTGTTGGTCTGCCTGTCTTAATAGACACTCTCTTACCGTCAACTATTTGCATAACGTCAATGCCTTGTCGCTGTCTCTTGCGTGTGTTCTCACGCTCTTTTTCAGCAATATATGATAATATTTGCAATACAAGGTCAGCAATAAATCTCTTATCAAGATTGTCTTCTGTTGCCGTTGTATCAAGCAAGGGTATTTCCAAAACCTTTATGTCAGCCTTTAATGTTTTAGTAATATATTCCCATTGCTTCTTTATCTCAACATAGTTTCGCCCTAGTCGGTCAAGTGACGTTATCAACAATAAGTCTCCCTCATGTAGTAATGGTGCTGTATCAGCAGTACCAACTAAGCTGTTATAACCTCGCCTATCAAAATTCTTACCGCTTGCCTTGTCTGTAATAATATAACGCTCATCAGTTATATATTCTCGCAGTTGTTCAAGCTGTCTTTCAAGGTTTTGGTCTGTTGTGCTAACTCTTGCATATCCATAAGTCATTGGTATCGCCCCTTTTATTGTTATTATGATTATAGTATAGCATAATTATTCGTAAAAGTCAACAACTATTTACGAATATTCACAAAATATTTTTATATCTTTACGAATGCTATTATATACCTGTTTCAAGGTGTTTTTTGTGTGTTTGTGAAGATATACTTTTACAAATAAATAGGGTTTTCGGCGAATGTCAATGTTTTCCTAGTAATTATTGCAGTCAAATAATAAAAAACATTTGCTCATACTTTTTCGCCAAAAAAATTAAATTGCATAAAACCGTTGAAAATACAAGAGTTTTCAGGGATTGTGTTTTTGGCTAACTTTCGGTAAACTGTTCGGCGTTTTGGTTCGTAAATGTAAATTACAACACTAATATCAACATATATGAATATGCTCATATTAGTTTTATACTTATAGCAGGTTATTTCCTAACACAATTCCTAACACAAATCCTAACACTTTTTTAAAAATCTTATATCAGCTTTTTGGGTTAATTATCTGCTAAAACCCTTATAATACCGTTGTTTTCAGGGTATAAATAATTAATAACAATTTCTAACAATCAACAACAATTTCGCCTCATAACCCGAAGGTCGTTGGTTCAAATCCAGCTCCCGCAACCACGTAAATACGCCGTTTGAAACATTTCAGACGGCGTATTTTTTTGATTGTTCTTGCAAATGTTCTTGCAAAAGTCGGCTTTTTGTCATTCTGCAAGATTTCATGCCGTTTTATTTACTCAATAATTGTAAACTTTTTGTTACTTGAATAGATAAAATTGTCACCTCCTATTCTTGCGAGTCGCTCTTGCAATATTCTGCTATTCCCAAAATGTTGCAGATTGCAGAAGTCTCTTTCAACATTTCCGTATTATCAGTGTGACAATAAGTATTAGCAGTTATATTGAACTCTGAATGTCTTGCATAACTCTGTACAGCCTTCATTGTGAAATTGTTAGACAATAAACTCAATGCGGAATGACGAAGATCGTGAAAACGAATATGACGCATACCGTTCTTTTTCAGAAATTTAGAAAATCTGTGCGTTATATAATCAAGCTTAAATCTCTCGCCTACCTTATTAACGCATACAAATTCCTTGTAATCGTTTGAATTGCTTATAAGCTGTTGATTCTGCTTATAAACATTCAGCAGAAAGGCATAGCTTACATCGTCAAGTAAATAAGTACTGTGGCTGGCATCTGTCTTCAGACTTTCCCGATAGACATCTTTCGTTTTGCCATCCTCTTGTTTGACTCTTACAACACTTCCGTTAATAGTAAGTGTTTTCTTCTCGAAGTCAATATCCGTCCACTTTAAGCCTGCAATTTCGCCTCTTCGAAGTCCGAAAATAATAGAAAGCATAATTGGCACTTTCAATACTTCATCTCTTGCAATGCTTACAAGAGATTTTAACTCGTCCTCATTATACCAGTCATGCTCTGGCTTTGTCATTTTTGGCGAAGTAACCTTTTCGCAAGGATTACTCTTGATAACATCATTAACAGCAGCGTCCTTCATACACTGACTAATAAGCCTAAAATGCTTAATTACAGTGTTAGCTTTCACCTCATTGAGTTTAGCATTGATGTAAGCGATTATGTGCATAGGCTTGATTTTTTTCAAGCTTAATTTCAGCTTACTGAAATAAGGCTTTATATGACGGTTATACATACTAACATAGTTATCGTATGTAGTATTTGACAACTGTGGTTTATGCCTTTGCAGGTAATCCCACATATAATGGTCAAGAGTCATATTGCAAAAATCCGAGTATTTAATATCCTCGTATTCAGCAACTATTTCTCTCGCCTTCTCTTCTGCAAGATGCTTGTTACCTCTTGCAACCTTTATACCTGTGCTTTTGTTGATTGCCTTAATCTTGTTGTCGGCTGTTCTGACACGGAAATAAACCGTATAAAATTCATTTCCACTTGATGTTTTTTTCTTACTTAAATTCCACTTAATCAATGGTAATCACCTCCATGATTCCACCTACCCAAAACATAAATTCAGCTTAACATGATAGGTGGCTAAATTCAAGTCCTTTTGACTTTTTTCAATGGTTCAGAAAATCTATGACATAAATCTTAGGTATCATATATTTTCTGCCTACTCGTTTCGATTTAATTGAACCGTCTTTCAATAGATCGTATGCCTTGTTTTTACCGATGTTTAACATCTGCATAAGATCGTCAACGGTAACTAAATTGTTGTATTCCATAAAGATATTGTCTATCGTTAACATTTATTTTCCCTCCTTTCATTTTTTCTCATAATAAGAACATTTCTCTACCCTCTTTCATTCCTTCTCACAATCGGAATAAATCTTTCTCAGCTTGTAAAA
>JBJERA010000042.1:0-13830 GCA_051882035.1 Hominimerdicola sp. | reverse complement strand
CATCTAATTGACTTACGTCGCACATGAATTGGTACATGCACACACGTCCTGTAATTTTGCATCGATTTCCTCTTATAAGTACCTCGCCTTTATTTGACAACGCTCTCGGATAACCGTCAGCATAGCCTGCGGTTACAGTTGCAAGCTTTATTTGCTTTGGAGCTGTAAAAGTTCTTCCATAGCTTACGTCCTCGCCTTTTTCAATAGTTTTGACCTGCGAAACAACAGCTTTAAGTTCCATTACAGGCTTTGGCTCAAATGGAAGGGGCTTTGCAGGGTTCGGGTAAAGTCCGTAAAGTATAATTCCCAAACGTGCCAGCGTACTGCGGTTGTCGGAATAGTAAATCCCGCCTGCTGAATTGAGGAAATGAACCTGTTCAAGAGAAACTCCTCTTGACTTGATTTCATTTTCAACCTGACAGATTTTCTCAATCTGACTTCTGGTGTAGGAAATATTATCCTCGTCGCACTCATCGGCAACGGCAAAATGAGTGAAAATTCCCTCCATGCTGATATTTTCAAGCTTTGCAATTTCTTCAAGACCATCGCATATTGATTTAATATCCCCATGCAGACCGATTCTTGTCATGCCCGTATCAATAGCGGTATGAACACGAATTTTTCCCATTGCTCTCTCATTGAGAGTTTTTGCATATGACACTTCCGTACAAGCTTGTATAATATTGTACTTTATCAAGTCGTCGGCATTTTCAGGCGGAGTATATCCCAAAATAAGGATTTCGCCCTTAATTCCCATATTTCTCAGCTTTTCGCCCTCAATAAGATTGGATACCGCAAACCATTTTACTCCCATTTCACTTTCAAGCATCGGCACGATTTCCTCGTCGCTGTGCCCGTAGCAATTTGCCTTTACTACGCACATGACTTCAGTTCCCTGCGGCAGATATTTTTTGTACTGCGTAAGATTGAATTTTATATTTTCAAGGCTTATTTCAGCCCAGCAGCGTCTTAAATAATCCATTTTAACTCTTCCCTTACTATGTATAAAATATTTATCACCGCCTATTTACTTTTAAAAAGCGGTAGTTTATGGTCAAAAAGTATTGAAAAACAAAAATATATGTGCTATAATGTAATAAGTCAGCGTTATTAATTTTAAAATTTTTATAAAATGCAGGACGAAAGGATGATTATCAATGAAAAATGTTTCCAAAAACGAATTTTCATGCGATAAAAATACCACCTGCTGTTTTACCGGTCACCGAAGAAAAGACCTGCCTTTTGAGGGAGATGTGCATAAACAAGGCATGAAATGCTTGCTGAGTATGCTCCAACTTCTGATTGAGGAGGCTGTATGCGACGGATACAAGACGTTTATTTCCGGCATGGCAGAGGGTACAGACCTTTTCTGTGCGGAAATTGTACATAACCTCATTGTAACAAAAAAATATCCTGATTTAAAATTGGTTTGTGCTTTGCCTTATGCGGAGCAAGCAGCGGAAATCCCTCTGCCGCTTGATAAGTACCGCTATTCAATGTTAATTTCAAATTGCTATGAGCAGGTCATAATTTCGTCGAAATACGAAAAGGAACGCTACAAGCTGAGAAACAGCTTTATGGTTGAAAACTCTTCACGCATTATCGGCGCTTATAAGGCGAAAAAGCATGGTTCAGGAACTTTGCAGACCATTAACATGGCGGACAAAGCAGGACTTGATTTACAGATTATTTCTCTTGACCGAAATCCTTGCATTTATATAGATTCGGATAATTCGCCTGATTACAGGAATTTCAAAAAATTTCGTCCCGAATATTAACCCGGACCGTTTTAACGCTATTTCTTAGTTTACACCTAAATCAAGATTAATTCAATAGTTTCTGTGAAATTTTTAATAAAAATTCAAATATAATAAGGAGAATCAACATATGGCAAAATCCAGAACCAAGAAAAGAAAATCTCAGGCTCCTGTGGCGCTTGTATATTTTGTTACGCTGCTAATATTTTTCGGAATAATCGGAGCATTTGCCCTTTGGCTGCTTAATACTTACAACATTATCGGCGATGACAGCAGCAGCGAGATTGAAACTACCAGCCCGTCTTTCTCAACTTTGTATGCGAGAGTAAACAGCAAGGGCGTACTTGCGGACATGACTTATGTAAGAGTTTCTCCTGAAAAACAGACAATTACCGTTGTGCCTATCAGCGCTTATACCGTTGCAAAGGACGGTTCAAGCACGCTCAGAGAAATTTACGAAAAAAGCGGTATTGTAAAGGTTGAAAACGCAGTTGAGAAAACCTTTGAAATTACAATCGACAATTATGTTACCGTTTCCAACGAGAGTTTTGAAACGGTTGCGGATATGTTCGGCGGAATTTCTTACACGCCTAATCAGGAGCTTTATTATCTTTCTCAGGATAACAATGACAATGATATTTCTCTTGTAGAGGGCGAACTTGTTAATCTGAGTGGCAGACAAATCCGACTTCTTTGCCAGTATCCTGTTTTTCAGGAGGGCAAGGCTGGAAACACTGAATTTCTGGGCTATGCTGTAAATCAGATTATCAACAGCGCATTCCAGCAGGCTACTATTACAAAGGACAACCTTAACAACCTTTACAATATTGTAACCGAAAATAGCGACACTAATCTTTCAGAGGACGCTTTTGTCACGCAGAAAGCTTATCTCAAAGAAATGCTTGAAGCAAACCTTGCTCCTTCAACCGCTCTTTGTCCTGAGGGTACTTGGACGGACGATTCTCATTTTACTGTAAGCTCTGAATTTATTGCGGAACTCGGTCAGGCTGTAAACGACGGAACTGTGGGAATCAACGATAGTTCAGACGCATCGGCTTTAAGCTCTGACGATACCGCTTCCGCCGAATAATCTACCCGAAAAAGGGAAAACTTGCTGTAAACGGAGATGAGTAAATTTGAAACTGCTTGTTATAATACTTAATAAAACCGATGTACTTGACTACCTTCTTGAAAGTCTTTCCGCTGCGGGAATCGGCGGGGCGACTATTATAGAATCTTCGGGACTTGCTATGACTCTTTCCAAGCTGGACAGCAGTTTTATCAGTGCGTCTATCAGAGGTCTTTTTTCCGGCGGCGAAGAGGACAACAGAACAATTTTGTCAGTTATCAAGGACAATCAGCTTGACATTGCACGAAAGGTTGTTTACAATACTGTGGGGGATTTATCCCAGCCTAATACGGGAATTATGTTTACTGTACCTATCGACTTTGTGGAGGGTACAAGGAAAATAAAGCCCGGATATATTGGGGACGATTAATGATATTAACGAAATGTTTACAATTATTTATGCAAATATTCACTGAAATTCATTAAAACCCTTTGTTTCCCCTTGAAAAAATTTGTTTTGTGTGGTATAATAACAATAATAAGGTTTTAATGAAAGACTGGAACTTGACTTCCGGTCTTTTGGTTTTGTATAGGGTTTTTTCACCCTTAAAATAAGGAGGTTTTTTATGGAGGGAAAAAAGAGCACTGTCGAAAAGGTTCGGGAGCTTGCTCAGCCTGTTGCAGATGAGCTGGGATTCTTTCTGTGGGACGTTCGCTTTGAAAAAGAGGGCGCAACATGGTATTTGAAAGTTCTTATTGACAAGGACGGCGGTATTGACATGAACGACTGTGAAGCGTTCACCAGACCCATCAGCAAACTGCTTGACGAGAAAGACCCTATACCGCAGAGCTATGTTCTTGAATGCGGAAGTCCGGGACTTGGCAGGGAGCTCCGCCGTCCTGAACATTTCGAGGCTTGCATCGGCGACGTTATACGAGTAAAGCTTTTTACTGCCAAGGACGGAGAAAAAGAATTTGTTGTAGGGCTTGTGGGCTACGATAAGGACAGAATCCTTTGTCAGAAGCTTGACGATGAGGGAAACGGCATTGAGAATATTGAGTTTTTGTTAAGCGAATGTGCATATATTAAGCTTAACGATGACGCCGACCTCTTTTAACATAGACGACTTGGGACTTTTTGAAAGGAATGATTGGAAAAATGAACGATAATTTTTTTGACGCATTGGAACAGCTATCCAAAGAAAATAATATTGAGAGAGATATTCTTGTTGAGAAAATCAAGCAGGGTATAATTAAAGCGATAAAAAAAGATTACCCCTACTGCGAACATATTCAGGTTGATATCGACCCTGTGACTCACCGATTTGATATGAAGATACTTAAAGAAGTTATGAAGGTTATGTTCGTTGACGACCCTGACAACGAAATTTATATCGGCGAGGCTCAGACCTATGACCCTAATATTAAGGTAGGCGACTGGGTTGAAATTCCTCTCAACCCTGCTAAGTTCGGCAGAGTTGCCGCTCAGAATGCAAAGCAGTCTATTAAGCATGACATTAAGGATTTTGAGCGAGCAAAGCTTGTTGAACAGTATCAGGATAAGGAGCATGAATGTGTTTCCGCTACTGTTCAGAAGGTTGAGCCGGGTACGCTGAATGCTGTTGTTACTATTGATAAGAACGACGTTTATCTTGTAAGAAAAGAACAGATTCCCGGGGAGGTTCTTAATGCAGGCGACATTATAAAGGTTTATGTTGCAGGAATTTCAAATTCCGAGAAAAAACAGCCTGCTATCAGAATTTCCCGTACTCAGAGAGAGCTTGTTAAAAGACTTTTCGAGCTTGAAGTTCCTGAAATTGCAGACGGAACGGTAGAAGTTATGGCTATTTCAAGAGTTGCAGGCGAAAGAAGCAAGATTGCGGTTCGTTCCAAGGACGCTAACGTTGACGCAGTAGGCGCTTGCATCGGACCTAAGAAATCAAGAATTTCTTCCGTTGTAAACGAGTTGAAGGGCGAAAAAATTGACGTTATTAATTGGAGCGAAGACCCTGCTGAGTTTATTGCTAAGGCACTTGCTCCTGCTGAGGTTATCAAGGTAACTTTACTTGCTGACGAAGTGAACGGCGAGAGAACTCAGAAAAGATGTCAGGTTGTTGTTCCTGATAATCAGCTTTCACTTGCCATCGGTAACAAGGGACAGAATGCAAAGCTTGCGGCAGGTCTTACCGGATACAGAATCGATATTATCGCAGAGTCCGCTATGCAGGACGATGACGAGGATTTGATTTCAGAAGAAGTTTCGGAAGAAATTACTGCTGATACTGACATTTTGGAAGAAACCGCTGATAATAGCGTTTCTGAGGAATAATTATGAAAACGAAGAAAATACCCATGAGAATGTGTCTTGGGTGCAATGAAATGAAACCGAAAAAAGAGCTTATAAGGGTTGTCAAATCAAAAGAGGGAGATATCTCTCTTGACCTTACAGGCAAAAAATCAGGCAGAGGCGCATATATCTGCCGTGATGTTCAGTGTTTCAGAAAAGCACGAAAGGCAAGACGTTTTGAAAAAAGCTTTTCATGTATGATCAGCGAGGATATTTACAACAGCATGGAGGGCGAGCTTGAAAATGAATAACAAAATGGGTCTTATAACAATGTGCCGAAAGGCGGGTAAGCTTGTTATGGGAATGGATATGGTCAAGGACGCCTGCAATACGGGTACGGCAAAGGCTGTATTTGCAAGCACTGACTTTTCTCCTAAATCCCTTAAAGAAGTTAAGTTTGCCTGCTATAAAAATAACGTAAAGCTTTACAGTCTTGGAATTGAAATGGATGATATTTGTGAAGGACTTGGAAAAAGAACGGGAGTAATCGCAATTCTGGACGGCGGATTTGCAAAAGCCTGCGCCAAAGGTCTTGAACAGATTGAAATTGACGAAAATGAGTTTTACAGCATATAAAGAAGCATATAAGGAGGAAATTTACAGCCTATGAGTATGAAACCTAATAAATATAAATTGAATGAGATGGCTAAGGACCTTAAAGTTTCTGCAAACGAAATTATTGAGTGTCTTGAAAAGCTGAACGGAGAAACTAAGAAAACACAAAGTGCTTTAACACCTGATGAGGCAACTTACGTTTTGGAATATTTTACACAGAATAATCAGGTAGACAGCTTTAATGATTATTATTCCAATAATGTAAAGCCTGAAAAGACTGAGCAGCCTGCTCCTAAGGCAGAAAAAACTGCGGTTAAAGCGGAGAAGAAAGCTGCTCCTAAGAAAGAAGTTAAGGCTGAAGAAAAGCCTGCAAAGAAAGAGCAGGAAAAGGCAGAACCTAAAAAGGAAGAAACTTCAAAGCCGCAGCCTAAGGCTAAAACCGCTCCGACTAAGAAAGAGGAGAAAAAACAGCCTGCTCCTAAGAAAAAAGAGCATGGCATCAAGCAGCAGCTTGGCGGTTTTTCCGACAAGAAAGAAAATGCGGGATACACTATTACCTCTGATTCTTCCGACGATTTCGGCAAAAAGCAGAGAACAATCGATACAAGAGGAAGCTATGTAGAGCTTGATAAGTATAACGAAAAGTATGATAATCTTGCTAATTCCAAGCAGAATAAGAGCAAGGATAATTTTACCAAGAAGCAGAAGCTTACTCAGAAATCTCAGCAAAGAAAGAAACAGCAGTTCTCTCATAAGAAAGAAACTGAAAGCGAAAAGCTCCGCCGTCTTGAACTTGAAAGAGCGAGAAAGCAGCAGCTTAAAGTTCTTATTCCTGATGAAATTGTGGTTTCAGAGCTTGCTTCACGTTTGAAAGTAACTGCTACCGAAGTTATTAAAAAGCTTATGGGACTTGGCGTTATGGCATCAATCAACGAGGTCGTTGACTTCGATACGGCGTCCCTTGTTGCTGAGGAACTTGGTGCAAAGGTTGAAAAGGAAGTTATTGTTACTATTGAAGAAAGACTTATCGAGGACGAGGCTGACGCTCCTGAGGATTTACAGCCAAGATGCCCTGTTGTTGTGGTAATGGGACACGTTGACCATGGTAAGACTTCTATTCTGGACAGAATCAGAAACGCTAACGTTGCTGACGGCGAGGCAGGCGGTATTACACAGCATATCGGTGCTTATCAGGTTAATTATAACGGACAGAAAATCACTTTCCTCGATACTCCGGGACACGAGGCTTTCACATCTATGAGAGCAAGAGGTGCTAACGTTACTGATATTGCTATTCTTGTTGTTGCCGCTGATGACGGTATTATGCCTCAGACAATCGAGTCTATTAACCACGCTAAGGCTGCAAACGTTTCTATTATTGTTGCTATCAACAAGATGGATAAGGAAGGCGCAAATCCTGACAGAGTTAAGCAGCAGCTTACTGAGCAGGGTCTTGTAATTGAAGAATGGGGCGGAGATATTATCGCCGTACCTGTTTCCGCTAAGACCGGTATGGGTATTGACGACCTTCTTGAAAATATTCTTCTTGTTGCTGAGGTTAAGGAGCTTAAAGCTAACCCTGACAGACTGGCAAAGGGTACTGTTGTCGAGGCAAGACTTGACAAAGGTAAAGGTCCTGTTGCTACACTTTTGGTTCAGAACGGCACTCTTAAAGCAGGCGACGTTATTATCGCAGGCACTTCCGTTGGCCGTGTAAGAACCATGACTAACGATAAGGGCAAGCAGATCAAGACAGCCGGTCCTTCAACTCCTGTTGAAATCACAGGTCTTGGGGAAGTTCCAAGTGCAGGCGATATATTTAATGCGGTTGCTGACGAAAAGCTTGCAAGAGAGCTTGTTGAACAGAGAAAACACGAGGCTAAGGAAGAAACATTCCGTCAGCATCAGAAGGTTACTCTTGATAATCTGTTCAGCCAGATTGCAGAGGGCGAAATGAAAGAACTTCCTATTATCGTTAAGGCTGACGTTCAGGGTTCTGTTGAAGCTGTAAAACAGTCTCTTGAAAAGCTTTCAAACGAGGAAGTAAGAGTTAAGGTCATTCATGGCGGCGTAGGTGCGGTTTCAGAAAGCGACGTTATGCTTGCAAATGCGTCTAACGCTATTATCGTTGGATTTAATGTAAGACCTGACCCTGTTGCAAAGCAGAATGCCGAGCAGAACGGCGTTGAAATACGTCTTTACAGAATCATTTATGACGCAATCGAGGAAATTACCGACGCTATGAAGGGAATGCTGGCTCCTAAGTACAGAGAAGTTGAAACTGCAAGAATTGAAGTACGTCAGGTTTACAAGATTACAAACGTAGGTACTGTCGCAGGTTCTTATGTACTTGAAGGCAAGGTTGGCAGAAACAATGAGATAAGAGTTGTTCGTGACGGTATCGTAATTGCCGAGGATAAAATGTCCAGCTTGAAGAGATTTAAAGACGACGCTAAGGAAGTTGCCGCAGGTTATGAATGCGGAATTACTCTTGAAAAATTCTCCGATATTAAGGAAGGCGACATTCTGGAAGCTTTCGTTATGGAAGAATACCGTGACTAATGAACGTTTTGATACAAGGCACTCCGCATAGTGCGGAGTGATAAGGAGATAAATTTATGGCAGGATACAGAACAATCCGTATGTCCGAAGATATAAGAAGAATTATTTCGGGCAAAATGAGAGAGCTGAAAGACCCGAGAATCCGTGGCGGCGAAATGCTTACAGTAGTTCGCTGCGATGTTGCGGGGGACGGTTCTCATTGCAAGGTTTATATTTCCAGCTTTGAAGGCATGGAAAGAGCCAAAGAGGCTGTTAAGGGATTTGAGTCGGCTAAGGGTTTCCTTAAACATGAAATTTCAAAGGTGCTTGAACTGAAAAAATGCCCTGAACTGAAATTCATTGCTGACAATTCTATTGAACATTCAGCCGAAATAACTAAGAAGCTTAAAGATATTCTTCCTGAGGAAGAATGAAACTTTTCAGAAAGGAAAAGGGTTATCCATGACATTCCGAGATATACTTAATATATTTGATACACACGATAATTTTCTTATACTGACTCACAAAAGTCCCGATGGCGATACCTTAGGCAGCGGTTTTGGACTTTGCTATTTTCTAAGAGCTATGGGCAAAAACGCTAACGTGGTCAACAGTGATAAAATGCCCGAAAGATATGATTTTCTTTACGAGGGCTATTACAAACAGGATTTTGAGCCTCAGTATATAATTGCGGTTGATATTGCAGACCCTAAGCTTATCGGAAGTAATCTTGCGGAATATCAGGAACCCAATGCTGTCGATTTATGTATCGACCACCATATTTCCAATAAAAGCTTTGCTGTTCAGACTTATGTTGACGCTAATGCGTCTGCGGCGGCACTTATTATGTATGAACTTTTCAAATATTCGGGCAGAGAAATTTCAAATCAGATCGCAAAATGCCTTTATACGGGAATTGCAACGGATACGGGCTGTTTCAAGTATGAAAATACTACTCCTAAGGCGCATATTGCCTGTGCGGAGCTTATGGCTTACGATATTGGATTTGCCTCCATAAACAGAAGAATGTTCGACGTTAAAAGCAAGGGCAGACTGGAAATAGAACAAACCTGCATTTCTAACATGAAGTATTACTTCGATGACAGATGCACAATGCTTTTGCTTACTACTGAGCATATGAACAGCTGTGGGGTTGACCCTGCAGAGTTTGACGGACTTGCTTCGATTCCGCTGCAAGTTGAGGGAGTTCAGATTGGAATTACCGTTAAGCAAAGACACGAGGACGTTTTTAAGATTTCCGTCAGGACTGCTGACACCATTGACGCATCGACATTCTGTCAGAGCTTTGGCGGAGGCGGTCATATAAGAGCGGCAGGCTGTGAAATTATCGGCACTCTTGAAGAAGTAGAGAAAAAACTTCTTGACAAAGTAAAAAGCGTATTGGATAAATAAAAATGAACGAAAATTTTAATGGAATAATCGGCGTTTCAAAGCCTGAGGGCTGGACGTCTTTCGATGTTATTGCAAAGCTGAGAGGTATTCTGCACATTAAAAGACTTGGTCATGCAGGAACTCTCGACCCCCTTGCAACGGGAGTTCTGCCCGTTTTTGTGGGAAAAGCCACGAAAGCCTGCGACATCCTTCCTGACAAGCGTAAGAAATACAAAGCAGGCTTTAAATTTGGGCTTACTACCGATACGGAGGATATTTCGGGGAAAAAGCTTACAGAAAGCGAAAAGACTGTCACTTTGCAGGATATAGAACAGATAATCCCTGAATTTATCGGAGATATTATGCAGCTGCCGCCTATGTATTCAGCTGTCAAGGTTGACGGCAAAAAGCTTTATGAGCTGGCTCGTCAGGGAAAGGTCATTGAGCGAAAGGCAAGACCTGCACATATTGACAGCATTGTAATTACATCTTACGACCCTTTGACAAGAGAGGGCGAAATGGAAATTGACTGCGGACAAGGTACTTATGTGCGTACTGTTATCAGCGATATTGGTGAAAAACTTGGGGCAGGCGGGATTATGACTACCCTTGTACGAACCTATTCGGGAGGAATTGACATAAGCGAATGTCACACTCTTGAAGAAATTATAAAAATCTGCGAAAACGGCAGGCTTTCCGACATAATTATCCCATGCGACAAGGCATTTGAGATTTACAAGGCGGTAAGGCTGGGTGAAAGAATTACAAAGCTTTACAAAAATGGTGTAAAGCTTCGCCCTGAACAAGTGGGACTTGATAATCCAACTAATGAGATTTACAGAGTTTACAGCTTTGACGGAGAATTTATCGGCACGGGACATTTCATAGACGGAGAATTTCGCTGTCACAAAAATTTTTGCTGATAAAAATAGTTACTGAGGTGAAATTTATGTTTCAGGACATACCCAACAAATTTAACATAGATTTTGACAGCAGAAAAATCGACGGAGATGATTTTGTTCTGTCTTATGACGAAAAAAATGTCCTTTGCAGGTTTGATAAGGAAAATCATGCTGTTTTTCCCAGATTGAGCGACTTTACTAATCAAATTGAAACTGTTTATGCTTTCTGCATTGACGGACAGAGATACTTTCTTTCTCTTGATGACAAGGCTTATGCAAACGGTTTTGAATATAAAAAGCTGAATTTGCTTAAAAACGCTTGTGCTGACATTAATCAGTTTGCGGGAATTACAGGTTTTCATTATCATGCTTTTCATAGGGAAAACAAGTTCTGCGGAATTTGCGGCGGAAGGCTTTTTCACAATCCCGAAAAACGCTGTATGATTTGCGAAAGCTGTAAAAACGAGATTTTTCCGAAAATTTCTCCTGCGGTAATCGTTGGGGTTATTGACGAGAATACCGATTCTATCGTTCTCACAAAATATGCTGAGGGCGATTATAAAAAATATGCTCTTGTGGCTGGCTTTGCGGAAATGGGCGAAAGTGCTGAGGACGCTGCCAAACGAGAGGTCATGGAAGAAACAGGTCTGGAAATTACAGATTTGAAATACTATAAATCACAACCGTGGGGCTTTGCACAAAATCTTCTTATGGGATATTTTGCAAAGGTTAAGAACTCACGGGAAATCCACATGGACGAAACCGAACTTTCGGAGGCTGTATGGGTAAACCGCAAGAACGTTGAGGCACAGCCTGACAGTATAAGCCTTACCAGCGAAATGATGTGGACATTCAAAAACGGCAACATTTAATCGGAGGGGATATTTTGATTTTACTTACGGACAGCGACTATATCCCTAAGGAGAAAACAGCCTGTGCTCTGGGGCTTTTTGACGGAGTTCACAGAGGTCATCAGCTTATTATTAACGAGGCGGTGCAGATAGGCAAGCAGACGGGCGGAAAATCTGCGGTTTTCTGCTTTAAGACAGACACGGTTACATCAAAGGGGCATGACGGCAGGGTTGAAATGCTTATGAGCGACGACGAAAAGCAGAATAAATTTTCTCAGCTTGGTATAGACTATACTTTTTCGCCTGATTTTGAAAAATTCAAGTCAATGCCTCCCGAAAACTTTGTTTGTGATATTTTGAAAAATAAGCTCAACTGCTCCCATGCGGTATGCGGAACGGATTTTACCTTCGGCAGAGGCGCTGTTGGCAAGGCTCAGGATTTAGTACGAATAGGAAAAAAGCATGGAATTGAGGTTATGATTATTGACCCACTTATGTATGGCAAGGAGAAGATAAGCTCCACTGAAATCAGACGGTCGATCCGCCATGGAGATATTGAAAAAGCCAATGAAATGCTTGGGTACACTTTCGGTTTTGAACTTGAAGTTGAGCGTGGTTTTCAAATAGGCAGAACATGGGATTTTCCTACCATTAATCAGAAAATCCCCAAAGGCAGGGTTCTTCCCAAATTTGGAGTTTACTGTTCAAAGGTACTTATTGACGGAAAATGGTACTGCGGGGTGACTAACATAGGCATTAAGCCAACGGTTAATGTGAATACCGCTCCCCTTGCGGAAACTTTTATTATAGATTATGAAGGCGATTTATATGGCAGAATATTGAAATTAGAGCTTTATAAATTCCTTCGTCCCGAAAAGAAATTTGACAGCTTTGAGGAACTAAAAGCTGAAATCGGACGCAATACAGAACAGACAAAACAATTTTTTCAATGCACAATTCATAATGCAGAATTATTAACACGAAAGGATAGATTTTAATGAACAAAGTCAGAACAAGATTTGCACCAAGTCCTACGGGCTATATGCACATCGGTAATTTAAGAACTGCACTGTTTACTTATCTTATTGCTAAGCAGAACGGCGGAGATTTTATTCTTCGTATTGAGGATACTGACCAGGAACGTTATGTTGAGGGTGCAACCGAGGTTATTTATAAAACGCTTAAAGAAGTAGGTCTGAACTGGGACGAAGGGCCAGACATCGGAGGTCCTGTTGGTCCTTATATTCAGTCTGAAAGAATGGGTATGTTCAAGAAATACGCTGAGGAACTTGTAGAAAAAGGTGAGGCTTACTATTGTTTCTGCGACAAGGACAGACTTGAAGAAGTAAGAGCCATTCAGGAGGCAAGCGGTATTGCTCCTATGTATGACAGACATTGCCGTAATCTTTCACCTGAGGAAGTTAAGGAAAAGCTTGACGCAGGTATTCCATATGTAATCAGACAGAAAATTCCAGAATCGGGTGAAATCACATTCCATGATGAGCTTTACGGCGATATTACCGTTGACTGCTCTACTCTTGACGACCAAATTCTTATTAAAACTGACGGAATGCCTACTTATAACTTCGCTAATGTTGTTGACGACCATCTTATGGGCATTTCTCACGTTGTAAGAGGCAATGAGTATCTTGCATCTGCTCCTAAGTACAATCTTCTTTACAAGGCTTTCGGCTGGGAAGTTCCTACTTATATTCACGTTGAGCATATCATGAAGGACAAGCAGCACAAGCTTTCCAAGCGTGACGGCGACGCTTCTTACGAGGATTTGATGAAAAAGGGTTATCTCAAAGAGGCTGTAATCAATTATATCGCTCTTCTGGGCTGGGCTCCTAAGGGTGAAAATGAAATTTTCTCTTTGGAAGAGCTTATTAAGGAATTTGACATTCACGGTCTTTCAAAGTCTCCTGCTATTTTTGACCCAATGAAGTTAAAGGCAATTAACGCTAAGTATATAAAGGCTCTTACTCCTGAGAAATTTGCTGAATATGCAATACCTTACATTAAGCAGGCTGTTAAGAGAGAGGACGTTGACCTTAACGAAATTGCAAAACTATTGCAGGCAAGAACCGAGGTCTTTACTGATATTCCTGAAACAGTTGACTTTATCGACGCTCTTCCTGAATATGATATCGAGCTATACACTCACAAGAAGATGAAGACTAATCCTGAGAACTCCCTTGAATCTCTGAATGCTATTCTTCCTGTTCTTGAAGCTATCGACGAAAAAGACTGGAATGAGGAAAATCTTCACGAGGCTCTCTTTAATCTTATTGCAGAGAAGGAAGTCAAGAACGGAATTATTTTGTGGCCATTGAGAGTTGCAGTTTCAGGCAAGGCTTTCACTCCGGGCGGAGGAATTGAAATCTGCTGTCTTATCGGCAAAAAAGACTCTATC
>JBJERA010000041.1:0-3133 GCA_051882035.1 Hominimerdicola sp. | reverse complement strand
ATGGAAAGCTTTTTGCCAAATTCTTTATTATGCTCAATAATAAGGACTCTTTTTCCCTGCCATGCAAGCTGTACTCCACAAAAAAGCCCTGACGCTCCTCCACCGATAATAATACAATCAAAACTACTCATGTGTAATCTTCCTCAGATTTAGCGTAAACGTCATATTCTTCCCAAACCTCTTCAAGACGTTCAAATGTTTCAGAAACACGCTTGACATTTCTGATTGAAACCGCCACAATCAAAGCGTTTACAAGGCTCAGCGGAGCAACCAAAGAGTCCACAAAAGATGCCATATCGCTTCTTGCAATCAGCAGGTTATCTGCATATTTAGCAATAGGCGAAGTTTTTGAATCAGTAATCGCAATAACGTTTGCACCGTTACTTTTGGCATATTTCATAGCTCTAACCGTCTGTTTGGAATAACGTGGGAAAGAAATTCCAATCATTACATCATTACTGTCTATTCGCATTATTTTCTCAAAAAGCTCGGAAGTTGTGGTGCTTTGAACAAGCTTTACATGAGGAAAAATCAAACTTAAATAATAATTCAAAAACGATGCAATGGACGCAGCGCTTCGAGTTCCCATAATATAAATTGTATCACAAGAAACGATTTTGTCAACCGCTTTGTTGAAATCGTCCTTTGAAGTTTCTTCAAGGGTTCTTCTTATACGCTCAATATCAAGATTAAGCACTCTTTCCAGAACATCGTCACCGCTCATAAGGTCAGAAGTTACTTCAATACGCTGAACAGCTGTCAATTTATTGCGCATTAAATCCTGCAAAGCTCGTTGAAGTGCAGGATAACCGTCATATCCAAGCTCAGATGCAAATCTTACAACGGTTGATTCACTTACTCCGACATTTTTCCCAAGCTTTTGAGCTGTCATGAATGCCGCTTTATCATAATGTGAAAGTATGTAGTTTGCAATTAATTTATGTCCTTTGGAAAGCTTTGGCTGACTTTCTTCAATCAGCGAAAATAAGTCCTTTTCCATATCTAAAAGCCCCTTTTATGAATTAGTTTTCCTCTAAATACAACAATTATTCCCATAAAGAATTCTGTAAATCAATAATTTCTCTGCGCTGTTTTTCAGTTTCTTCATGATTTACAATATACTTACCGTCTTGTTCCGAAATAATATCCCCAGGCTTTGCCAGCTCTGCCTGAGAGACAGGAATTACAACACTGTTACCCTCTTCATCAATGCAGACAAGAAAATTTTCCTCAATTCTGTCAACTGATAACTTACTCATCAGAATCTCCCCTTTCGGTTTCAACAGTCAGTCCCTCTCCGTCCGAATAGAATACTATGGTTCCTTGCTCAGCGGTTATGTAAAGATTTGTGGCATATTTATTCAGCCTTGAAACAGCCTCATCATGAGGGTGTCCGTAGTCGTTGTCAGCTCCGCAGGAAATTACTGCATATCTTGGCAGGACTTCATCAAGAAAATCTACCGTGGAAGAATATCTGCTGCCATGATGACCGACTTTAAGTACTTTTGCAGATAAATCAAAGCCTTGCGAAAGAATGTCTTTTTCTTCTGACTTTTCAGCGTCGCCGGTAATAAGAAAACTGTTTTCACCGTCTGTAATTTTTACAAAAGTAGAATAATTATTCAAATCACTCTGTTCTTCTTTTGGAGTAAAAAGCTCAACAGTACAATCTCCCAAATCAAATTCAGTATCAGTAGCCTTTGTAATTCTAAGCCCCTGATTTTTTATCTCTTCAAGAGTTTTCTTGTAAATATAGCTTGTTGGAACAAGATCGTCGGGAACTTGTGACATGATAAATTTATCAACTGTAAAGTTCTGCAAAACATCAGGCATTTCGCCCATATGGTCTGCATGCGGATGAGTGACGATTACATATTTTAGTTCTTCAATCCCTTGACTTTCAAGATAATTCACCAAAGTATCCTTATCGTCCTTGTCACCACTGTCAATAAGCATTGCCTCACCGTCGGAAATTACAAGAGTTGCATCGCCCTGACCTATATCCACAAAATGAACCTCTGTGTCAGCATATTCCGCAGGCTTGTCTTTCATACCCGACTGAACCATTATAGTATCCGATGTTACAATTCCAAGCTTTTCAAGCAATACCGAAACACCAGCAATAAAAATAACTATTACACCTATAATAAGCTGTACTCTTTGTTTAAAAGTTAAGTCCTTCTTTTTCCTCGATGATTGCCTTTTTGCCATTTACCTTTACCCTTTTCATTTCTGTTTTTAGCGTTGGCCGAACGTTGTTTTCTCAGATATTCTGCATCAGGTGCAACTAAGTTACCTGCACCAGTACCTATTAAATCTCGTCTGTTCGCCTTAATCAAAGCCTCAATAATCTTTCTTTGATTTTCCGGCTTATAATATTGGAGCAAAGCCCTCTGCATAGCTTTTTCCTGGGAATTTTTCGCCACATAAACCGGCTCTAAGGTATACGGGTCAAGTTCGGTATAGAACATACAAGTTGAAAGAGTTCCCGGAGTAGGGTAAAAATCCTGTACCTGCTCAGGGTGGATTTTATTTTCTTTCAGAAACATTGCAAGTTCAACTGCATCCGAAAGCTTTGAGCCGGGGTGCGACGACATAAGATACGGCACAAGGTACTGCTCCTTGCCCTTTTTTTTGGTTATCTCATAAAATTTTTTCTGAAAACGCTTATAAGCCTCGATATGGGGCTTGCCCATTTTATCAAGAACTGCCGCCGAACAATGCTCGGGGGCAACTTTAAGCTGTCCGCTGATATGATGCTCGATAAGTTCATTCATAAATTCCTCGTCTTTATCCTCAATCAAATAATCATATCGTATTCCCGAACGGATAAAAACTTTCTTGATTTTCGGCAGCTGACGCAACTGTCTTAAAATATGCAGATATTCCTTGTGGTCAACTTTCAGATTTTTGCACGGAACAGGCGCAAGACACTTTTTGCCCTTGCAAAGCCCATGTTCGATCTGTTTGTCACATGACGGACCTCTGAAATTAGCTGTTGGACCGCCCACATCATGGATATAACCCTTGAAATTCGGCATTTCGGTAAGCTTTTTAGCCTCCTCGATAACCGACTCTTCACTTCTGACTGTGATTCTCCTGCCTTGATGCAAGGCTATTGAACAGAAATTGC
>JBJERA010000040.1:0-14166 GCA_051882035.1 Hominimerdicola sp. | reverse complement strand
CCAAATCTTTAACCTCTACTTTCCAATCATTGCTCTTATGAATCTTTACAGTTTGATAATATTCATAGCCGTCCGGCACTGATTCAGTACCTCCGCCGGTTGAACCACCGCTTGTAGTTGAAGTGGTAGTTTTTTGTGTTGTAGTAGTCGGTTGAGTTGTAGTAGCAGAAGTCGTTGTACTACTTGATTTAGTCGTAGTTGACGACGTGGTAGTTGTAGTGGTTGTGGTCGTCGTAGTAGTTGTTGTCGTAGTGGTGGTAGTTGTAGTAGTCGTTGTTGTGGTGGTTGTGCCACCACCTCCACCGCCAGACTCACCAGTAAATGGAATTATATCATCAAATGAATTATAAGAGTAGAAGTGACCTTCGCCCTGACTCGTAACTGATTTTGCAATAACTCCACCTTCAAAGTTACCACCTATAATACTTACATCTGCATTAGGTGCTACAATATGACCTGAAAGATAATTTATACTAATAGCACTTTTAGCATCTGGGAAGTTGAACATTAGATTCATACCATCAAGGTTTAATTGTCCACCCTTTACAGCACCGCTTAAATTTTTTAATTGACCATCAAAACCGCTGCCATTAAGCAGGAACCTAGTTCCATTACTACCCCAGGTTGTGAAATCTATTGCAACATCAGTGTTGCCAACTCCTGTTACTGAAATTGTATAACCATTTCTCGCAAACTCTTCAAGTGTTACACCAGTGAAATTAATTGCTACTCCGGAACCCAACATCGAATATGGAATTACAATATTAGTACTTCCCACCTTTGATAAATCGATACTATATACTGTATTAGCATACCATTGACTACTTTGGGTAACATAACTTGCACTAGAAGAAATCGTTACAGTTGAACTTGAAGTAGCAAGCGATTGTGATTGACTTCTAACAGCTGACATAGCTGTCGAAAAATCCAAGAAATTGGATGATTGAATAAAATTAGAAGAAACATCAGCAGATGATGTATTATAATACGTTTTATCTGATGCTATTGCTTTTTGTTCATCAGTCAGCCAACCACCTGGACTAAATGTACCACTTTGATATTCCCCACCTATTACAGTAGGTGAAATTTGACCTTCACCCCAAGAACCTACTGAGAAGTTGCCACCTACGGCAATAGCTCCTACTTGATGAGATGGCGTTGAAAAATCACCCTCTGTAAAGAACTGATAATTCGACAGTATATTTTCAATCGTATACCAATCCGAAGGATTATCAACGGTTCTCGCTAATGAGAACAATGAATAAACATGTGCATTTGCTGTGGACTTTTTATAAATCTCAACTTCAACCTCTTCAACCGCCGGGTCGATCGTATTACCTTTTGAATCCACCCATTTCTTTTCAATTTCCACATTACCCTTAGCCAAAGTGTTTACCAAAGTAAATTTTTGTAAATTAATTATTGGTGTTAATACTTTATTATCTTTGATAACAAAAGTATTTTCTCCACTTACAACCGTTGTTACACCAGAAGGCAAATTGTTTCCGGAATACTTTGTACTGTCAATTTCATATTGAACCTGACTTAAAAGGCTTGTTGAATAAGGAGCATATGTAGAAGTTGAATTTTGACTTGTAAAACCGCTGTCATTATAGGTTTTTATTGTAACACTTGGAACATAAGTTACATTCAGTGTAGTTGTTGAACTTCCTGAGGTTGTTTCATGCAATAAAGTAACCTTTGTAACTGTTGCGTAAGCACCTTTTACTATTATTCCGCTTTGCACAGTATCAATGTTATCACTTGTAACCGTGAAATCAACATAGGATACACCATACACTAATGGATAACCCATACCAAAATCGTTCCAACTTAGATTTTGAAGTGTAACCTTCGACTCACTTTCACTCGTTGCATCTGAAACATAAACTCTAATTATGTCGCCAACTGAAACAGCTGACATTGTTCCTGAATCAAAAGATTGAGAGCCTGACCAATTACCCAATACTAAACTACCAGACCACAATACTGTTTCTGTCTGTGTAGTAGAACCCGAACCACTGCTTCCTTCAATAGTTACCTGAGTAGTTACTGTGGAGGATTCATCAATTTTAAAGTAATAAACTATGTCTGTAACGTTATATCCGCTCGGTGCAGAAATTTCCTTTACAGCATACTGCTTGCCTGCCTCAACTGATACTGTTTTTGTACCTGAACCACTTAACCAACTGGTAACAGGTTCTGAGGAAAGGTTACCGCCTTCAACTGTGTACAATCCCAAAGTTGCGCCTTCAAGGAATTCACTATCTCCATCAAGCTTGTCTACGCTGATTTCATAGCTTACATTTCCGCTGATTGCAGTTTCATTTTTTGTATTTACAAACTGGAAATTACCGATATTGCTATCTTGATTAAGATTAACTATTGGCGTTATAGGACTGCCGTCCTTGATAACAAAGTAATGACCGTTACCGTCAGAAACTGCTGATACGCTACTAGGTAAAGCAGTTCCGGCATATATTACATCGTCAATTTTATAAGAAGTCTTACTTAAATCAGTTGTCGAATATGTAGCTGATTTTGTTGCACTTGAAAAGTTAGCATTATCGTAAACATTAATTGTTACATTCGGAACATAACTCAGATTCAGTGAAGTTGCTGAACTTACATACGAACCTCCTGTCCATGAAAAGCTTCCGTTACCACTTGCCAACACCGTATTGCTAGTATCCTTGGTAGCCATAACATATCCGCTGTTGCCCGAAGATGTCATGCTGATACTTCTGATTTCTTTATCAAGAAGACCATCATTAGTAATTTCAAGCCAGTTATCATTATAAGAACCTTTTTGTTCAGCTGTTAAATTAGATTTATTAAATGTTGCAGTAGAACCGTCAGCGTATGTAACATTTATTTTAATGTTAGAATAATTATCAAGCGTTGCATATTCGTAATTGAACACTATCTTTTCCAAATGCTCAGTTACATAAATCGTTTCACCGCCGCCGTAGCTTATCTCGGCAGTAGATTTAGAATCCTCGATAACCTTAAAGTAGTAAACTTTATCAGATTTAGTATAAGTATCATCAGGCGGAGAAATTTCTTTCACAGCATATTTCTTCCCTGCTTCAACATTAATAGTTTCGGTAGCTGTACCGCTTGTCCACTGATAAACAGGGCTTGAAGAAAGGTTTCCGCTGTCATCCACTGTATAAAGCCCAAGTGTTGCTCCCGAAAGGAAGTTTTCATTTCCATCAAGCTTATCTACATTGATTTCATAGTTTGTAGTTGTACCAAGAACTTCTATCGGACCGGTATATGTACGGTATCCAAATTCAGTACAGCCATCAAAACTTTTAGCTACAAGTGCACCTGATAAATGTCCGGGACAATCTGTGCTGCTTGTATCGGTAGTTGCATCAGTAACATCTGCATACGGAGCAAGTATTGTTCCCTGAAAATCTGCACCTAACTTCAATGATGTTGCCTGACTAAAATTATAAAGAAGCGTTGAACAACCAAACTTATTATTTAAGTTAGCAGATCCATTATAGTTATTGTTATAGCCGCCTTTGCTTACGCATATTCCGTTAATGTTAGTTGTAACAGCACTTTGCGGCATTTGCAAAGCTCCGCTGCCCTCAACGTTTATCATTATATAAGAGCTTTCCCAAGTAACGTTAACTGTTTTATAATCAGATTCAGTTCCCTGTACCTCTGTACCTGAAATAGTACCTATGTATTTAGGTATATCTACAAAATTGAAAACAGGATTCGTCATACTGCTTATAGTAGCCCAATCAGCAGCACTTATATTAAACATAACTGAATCAGCCGTTGTATCTGTACCTGGACCGGTAAATGTAACTGTATTACCTGCAATTTCAACCGTATTGGTTGTAGACTTAGCGTTATTAGCAATAATACCGCTTCGTTGCCTCAAAAGCGCAAATGCCGAAGAAAAGTCTAGAACATCCGACGTTTTGGTATAAAAAGCCCATTTATAATCAGCACCATTATCTGAATACCAACTATTTCGTTTGCTTGAATCTTCTATTAAAAAGTTTCTCCACCTATTCAAAGGATAAGTCGCTAACTTGGCACTTACATTACCCACAATTATTGCATGAGCATAAGTTCCGCCATACTCATCATCAAGGAAATTAATCGAGGTATCAGAATTAATATAATGACCCAAGCCTACTCGGTATCCATCTCCATTATCAGTACCATATGCATATCCGCTTACGTCTAAATCACCGCCGCAAGCAAGTCTTCCCTCAGTATCTGCCGAACTGGATTTAAATTTGCCTTCAAGGAAAACGCTGAATTGTGACGCTATGCCCAAAGCATACATTTCGTTAGTTTTCGCAATGGCGGCAGAAGGTGTCGATACACCATAATTACTTTTAAAATTAGAGCCGACCAGCATTTCTGTATCATCAAATGAAGAACTGTCTTCAATCTTCGTAGCACTCATTGCCGGCATAATCAAACTTCCGCAAACGGAAAGTGCAACTGTTATTGACAGCAAAATCGCTACTGCTGTGTATTTCTTATGACTTTTATGTTTTTGTAGAAAACGCTGAACTCTTAAATTTGTATTCTGCACTTATTTCACCCCCTCACTTGATTTATGGGTATAAATAAAATTAGATTTTTCCTATTTCTTTAAACGGCCACAAACGGAAAATCACTTTTCCTATTATAGCCTCCTCTGAAACGCAGCCAACCACGCTTGAACGGCTGTCGATAGAAGTCGAACGATGGTCACCCATTACAAAAACTTTTTGTTCAGGCACCTGATAAGGCATTTCAATATCACATTCGCCGAGAGTCTTTTCTTCCAAATAAGGCTCGTCCAGCTCTTCGCCATTGATATAAACCGTACCGTCCTCTTTTACTTCAATCTCGTCACCCGAAACACCGATTACTCGTTTGAGAAGAATTTTATTATTATAATAGAAAGCAATTATATCGCCTCTATTTATATCACTATGCTTGTTGCACATTACAAGTTCGTCATTTTGCAATGAGGGTGTCATACTTGAACCAGTAACCCTAAGAACAGGCAATAAAAGCATTGACAACAATACAGCAACCGCCGCAACAACTATCAGTGACGATATTGTGTTGCGAAGAATTCTGAAATATTCTCTGCGATGCTTTAACCTTTTTAATTCACTTTCAAGCTGTTCGGTAGTAGGAAGATTTTTTTCGGTTTCACCATTCATGAATCTTCACCGCTCCGTTCCTCGCTATTCTCATTGGATTCAATCCCGCAAAGATTTCTGACATTTTCAGCAGTTTCACGAACAAGCATCATTAACTCATCATGACTCTCATCTTTTGTTTTAATCTGCTGTTTAAGCTCCTCATTTTCCTTCCTGACCTTTTCAAGCTCTTTACTAATTTCATAAAGAACTTCAATCAGTTCGGATTTATGAAGCTTTCTCAGTTCCTTATCAGTCATCTAAGCACTTCCTTCAAAGAAGCTGTCACCCAAAACTTTTAGTTAACTGTTTTGTTTCAACTTCCTCTTTAATTCACATTTATTATAACACTTCAAATACTAAATGTCAATAGCTTTTAAAAATTTTTCTTTACTATTCCAAAAAAGAATTTATTATATATCCAGAATTACATAATTATGCATAAATAAATCTGTTTAAAACTCCATTTTTCTATTATTACAAGCATATTTTTTGAGCTAAATCCACAAATACAATATAAAAATCAAATGATTTTATTAACTCAAAGTAACAAGCACTATATTGATTAATTAAATAATTCTCATCAGAAAACGAAAGCGTTTTCGTAATTTTTAATTCATAAATGTTAAAATCAATTAATCTTTCAGATTTATATATAACGTTTTCGTTCTATATATTGCCAAAAATCAAATATCGATATCGTTTTCTTTTTCATAAAATTCGTAAAAATATTTACTTTCTTTATAATATAACCTGCTTGTCACTTTCATAATAGCCGTTTACTCATATGTAAAATAAAAGACTTCGGAAGATACGAATTCTTCCGAAGTCTGAAAATTAATTATGCAAAAGTATTAATTTTTCTTTTTTCTTGAAACTGCTGCCGCAACTGTCGCAAGGAGAAGTGCTCCCGCTGCACACGCTGTTCCTGCTGCACCCGTATTAGGATTGTCAGAAGGCGTTTCAACAGCATATTTCTTGTCTTTCATGACAACAGTTGTAACTGTGTCACCCATATTAACTGTAAACTCAATGGTTTCCGCTACTGCATAGCCGTCAGGAGCAGTAATTTCAGTAAGTCTGTACTTCTGTCCTGCATTAAGCTTACCCTTAATTAAATGAGGTGTTCCGTCTGATACCCAGCTGTCAATTACATTTCCGTCAAGGTCTGTAACTTCAAGCTTTGCTCCAACAAGTTCTTCACTTGTTGTGAAATCCTGCTTGGAGATCTTAACCTCTGTTGGCTTATCCTGCATTACTACCACTGTAACCGTCTGGTCCATATTAACTGTGAATTCAATAGCTTCTGCAACGGAATAGCCGTTAGGAGCGGTAATTTCAGTAAGAATATAAGTCTGACCTGCATTAAGCTTACCCTCAATCATGTGTGGCTCAGTCTCAGAAATCCATGTATCAATTACATTTCCGTCCAAGTCTTTTACTTCAAGTTTTGCTCCTGCAAGCTCTTCGCCTGTTGTAATATCCTGCTTAGAAATCTTGACCTCTGTATTCTTATCCTTCATAACTACCTGAGTTACAGTCTGGTCATTATTTACTGTAAACGCAATGGTTTCAGCAACTGAATAACCGTCAGGTGCGGTAATTTCAGTAAGAGTATAAGTCTGACCTGCGTTTAATTTTCCCACGATCTTATGAGGTGTTCCGTCGGATACCCATGTATCAATCAGATTGCCGTCAAGATCTCTTACTTCGAGAGTTGCTCCCGGAAGTTCATTTTCGCCTGTGATATCACGCTTGGAAATTTCAACCTCTGTCTGCTTATCCTGCATTACAACAGTCGTAACCGTACCGTCAGCATTTACTTCAAAATCAATGCTTTCAGCAACTGAATAGCCGTTAGGAGCTGTTACCTCTGTAAGAGTATAAGTTTCGCCTGGATTAAGAGTTGCTGTAATCTTATGTGGTTCATCGGTTGATGTCCAGCTGTCAATTACGTTACCCTCAGAATCTGTTACTGTAAGTTCTGCACCTGGAAGTTCCTCGCTGTTTGTAATATCCTGCTTGGAAATTTCTATAACAGTAGGTTTATCCTGCATTACAACGCTTGTTACGCTTCCGTCCTCGTTTACTGTAAATACTACGTCCTCAGCTACATAATAGCCGTTAGGAGCTGTTACTTCTGTAAGAGTATAAGTCTCGCCTGGATTTAGTGTAGCCGTAATCTTATGCGGTTCATCGGTTGATGTCCAGCTGTCAATTACGTTACCCTCAGAATCTGTTACTGTAAGTTCTGCACCTGGAAGTTCCTCGCTGTTTGTAATATCCTGCTTGGAAATTTCTATAACAGTAGGTTTATCCTGCATTACAACGCTTGTTACGCTTCCGTCCTCGTTTACTGTGAATACTACGTCCTCAGCTACACAATAGCCGTTAGGAGCAGTTGTTTCTGTAATAATATAAGTCTCGCCTGGTTTTAATGTTGCTGTAATCTTGTGAGGTTCATCTGTTGATGTCCAACTGTCGATTACATTTCCGTCAACATCGGTAATTTTAAGCTCTGCACCTGGAAGTTCCTCACTGTTTGTAATATCCTGCTTGGAAATTTCTACAACAGTAGGCTTATCCAGCATTACCACTTCTGTTACTGTGCCGTCAGGATTTACCGTGAATTCAACTGATTCAGCCACATAATAGCCCTCAGGAGCCGTTACCTCTGTAAGAGTATAAGTTTCGCCTGCAACAAGCACTCCGCTGATTATGTGAGATTCTTCTGTTGAAGTCCAGCTGTCAATTACGTTACCCTGAGAATCTGTTACTGTAAGCTGTGCCCCTGGAAGTTCCTCGTTGTTTGTAATATCCTGCTTGGAAATTTCAACCTGTGTAGGCTTATCTTTCATAACAACCTTAGTTACTGTGCCGTCAGCATTTACTGTGAAAGTAATAGTTTCAGCCACATAATATCCGTCAGGAGCTGTTGTTTCTGTAAGCTTATAAGTTTCGCCTGCTTCAAGCACACCGATTATCTTATGAGGCTCGCCGTTTGAAATCCAGCTGTCAATTACATTTCCGTCAAGTTCAGTAACTTTAAGTTCTGCACCAACAAGTTCCTCACTGCCTGTAATATCCTGCTTGGAAATTTCAACAATAACTTTCAGGGTATTTGTAATATCATTTCCATCATAAGAAACTGTGTAATTATCTGGAACAATTTCCTCTACAGTGTAATTGATGATATATCCCTCATTATTTCTTTCAGGAAGGTTTGCAAATACATAGCTCCATTCATCGCCGTTTGTATTGGACCATGTTGGAATAACGCCCTCTACAACCTCTCCGTCAGCTTTAAGAACAAGCTGAATGCTGTCAGGTCTGTAATCAGTACCCTCATCATTTACCCATGTTTTTGTACCGCTTACATCTACCCACTTTGGTACATAGGTATTAGTAATGTCGAATGTATCATCGCTGTAAGTTGCAGTATAGCCTGCAACAGCCTCTTCAATAACCGTATACACTATTTCGGTTCTTGTTACAACGCCGTTATTATTTTCATACTTGTACTTAGGCAGATTTCCAAAGGTATAAACCCATACATTCTCGTCAGTATTTGTCCAAACCGGAATCTTATCATTCTGAACTACGCCGTCAGCAAGAAGCTTAACAATAATGCTGTCAGGGCGAGTGGTGATGTAATCCTCAGCCCATGTCTTTGTACCGCTGATTTCAACCTTAATATTTTCAACAGTATTTGTGAAATTATATCCGTCCTGCGCAGTTGTGTAATAAGGAACAACAGATTCAGTTGTTGTATACTCAATAGCTGTTCTTACGACGTTTCCGGCAGAATCCTTAGTATAAGTGTACTTAGGAAGATCCTCAAATGTATACTCCCAAGTATTGTTCGACTTAGTCCAAACAGGAGTGTTATTCATAACATTTCCGTTTGCATAAAGAATAACTGTAATATTTTCCGGTCTTATTTCAAGAGCGTCATTATTATCAACCCAAGTCTTAGTACCGCTGACAGTTGTTTTCTCGTCTTCAACTGTATTCTGGAAGTTGTAACCGTTCTGCTCGGTTGTGTAATAAGGAACTGCACGTTCTGTTGTTGTGTAAACAATAGCAGTTCTTGTTACATTTCCGTGTGCATCCATAGAATATGTATACTTCGGAAGATTTTCAAAAGTATATGTCCAAACGTCATCACTTGTCTTATCCCATACAGGAACATTATTCATAATATTGCCGTTTGCATACAAAGTAACGATAATATTTTCAGGTCTGATTCCCAAAGCGTCGCTGTTGTCAGACCATGTTTTAATACCACTTACGCTGGTCTTTTCATCCTCAACGGTATTCGTAAAGTTATATCCGTTCTGCTCAGCAGTATAATAAGGAACTACAGTTTCCGTTGTAGTATACACAATTTCGTTTTTTACTGTATTTCCACCGTTATCCGTTGTTTCATTATACTTTTTAAGATTGTCGAATGTATATGTCCACTCGTTGCCGTTCTTAACCCATGTAGGAGCAACGTCAAGCTTCTGTCCGTCCGCATAAAGTGAAACTATAATATTTTCCGGTCTGATACCCAAAGCATTGCCATTATCAATCCATGTCTTTGTACCGGTAATTATAACCTTTGGTTCGTTTTCAAAATAAATATTCTGACCGCAAGAATAAAGTTCTACGTCAACGCCTGCCGGTGCTTGAATATTGTCCTGACCGGGAATTGCAAAATAACGTACAGTATCATTTATCAAAAATCCCTCAGGAGCTTCAACCTCTTTAAGCTGATAGAATCTGTCATAAAGAACTACAAGCTTTGTAGACATATCTGATAATGTAACTACTTGTGTCGACTCTCCCACCTCAATAAATTCACCGGTTGAAGCATCATATTGAACTTCTGTAATCTCAAACTTTGAACCAGCCAGCAGCTTCATCTGGTCATCGTCTGTCCAGAATTTATAAATATTAACATAAGGCTTGCCGGAAACAGCACCTGCATTACTGTTTGCTACCTTAGCGTTAATTTTTGTTGAGCTTGTTGTGACATCACTTGTATAGCCTTTAATTTTAATTACATTTTCCGCATCAGTAATAGTAGAGCCTACCGGGTCTGATATAGTTACCCAATACTCAATTTTTATATAAGTTTCATCAGGAATTGTAAATATCGTAGTATTTGACTGTACATCATAAGTAAACTTATAATCCGTTCCCAAAGTAAGAACTTCCCCGGTTTCAGCATTTGTAACTACAATACTGTCAGGAATAAGCTGAATTGAACTTCCCATTGTATCAACAGCCTGAATTGTATCTGTATCACTGAAATTATACTTATTCTCATTCACACGAATAATATATTTAGCATTAAGTTTTCCTGCTGTATATCCGAACTGTTCATTTGAATTTGAAGTACTGCTATTATAATAATAACGTTTGCTGATAACTGTACCATTTGGCTTTAATTCCTGAGTAGCTGTTGCCTGCTTAGAATTTCTGTCATTATATTTGCCGTCTAAAATGTTTGTAAAATAAAAATCATCTGAATTAAGGTATTCCTGGTCGTCTTCTACAACAGTCTGGCAATGGAACTTAATTACAAGATTAGAAGCGTCTGCGCCAAGCTTTTCATTAATATATGAAATAAGTTCAGTAGTCAGCTTAACGGTAATATTAAGTTTTCCTTCCTCAACTGTTTTTGTGTAGAATTCCTCACCCAAATCAGCTACCCACACATCAGAATTTTCATTCTTATAAACATAAAGTCCGGCTGAGAAATTATCGGTAAGCACCATATTATCAGGCAAGGTATCTACCAACTTAATTATATCGCCTTCCTCATAGTCGATTTCGTGAAGGTCAGCCTTTAACTTCCAACCGAGAGCCTCATTTGTTGTAAAACTGCCTTCCTCTCCCTTTACGTCCTTTTCCTTGTAAATAAAGTTAAATACTTTATTCTTATATGCGTCAGGATTTATCTCCTGATGACCTTCATATACATAATCTGTATTTTCGTAAGTAACGGTATCCTCATAATCAAGCTCAAGGCTGTTTCCGTAATTTTTCTGAGCTGAAAGAAGTTCTTCCTCATTTTCGGCAATCGAAACATATTCAACAATAAGACTGCTGCCCTTTACCGTATCAAGATATTCGTCTGTAATAGTAAGGTCAAATCCTGTAACACCATGACCTTCTGTTGTTTTAGTTGTAATTGTACCAATATAATCGGTAAGAGGCTGTTCATTTACAGTAATTGAAGATATATCAATGCTGTGATAGCCAAAATTATTGGAATCATCAGGAAGATTAATATTGTCGCTTATTACAAGATTACCGAATTTTTTATCAGGAACATCAATAGTAATCTTCCACTTAATCTCATTATCAGCAGTAAGTCCGTCCGATTCCTTAACGCCAATTCCTATACCGTCAGTATAAACTGCAGTTTTCTTTACATCGGTGCATTCATATGTATACTCTTTGTCACCGACCTGCATTGTTACAATATTTTCAATCGGAACCTGTGCATAGGAATCAAGGAATTCGTCCTTAACCTGTGATTGATAAGTAAATGTATATGTTCCGTCTGCCTGCTTTTCAAAATCATTAATAGATAAACCTGAAAGCCACTCAGCAACTTCAGAGTCTACACATTCACTTTTAAAATCAAGTATATCTAAAATAGTAACATTTTGATCTTCAAGATTTATAGAACCACCGCTTAATGTAATTGTCCATGTAATCAAGCCATTGTTGTCAATAGTACCTGATTTCATAATCCATGGTTGCTCAATTACAGCACTTGCTGGCTTTTCAGTAGTGCTTTTTTCATCGCCCTTATTGTTTATATAATTTGCAGAAACGTAGTTTGTAATATCATCTTCATTCAAGGAATCAGCCAAAACGGCGTCCGGATCAACTTTGAGTGTATATGTGATTTCTTTTTCTGCATTATTAATAGTACCAACATTAAGTTCAAAACCGTTATCCACAATTTGAGCGTCAACGTCCACACCGTCAATTTTTACATTTGAAACGTCTGACAAAAACTCACCGTATCTGTCGCAGAGAACTACATCGGTAACCAATCCGATAGCACTTACTCTTACGGAAAAATCCTGATAAATACTTCCGTCATCACCCTGATAAGCCTTGCCTACTGCTTCTTTTGCTGCATATAAAATACTTTCAGGATAGTCAATATAAACTTCCGCCGGAGTTTCAGCAACAACCACATCAATCAAAGACCCTGCCGGTTCCTCAATTTCATCAGCAACGATTGTTCCGCTGAAATTAAGCCATATTTTTCTCTCCTGTGCAGCTGCATATTCAGATGAAAGATGAATATAAACTACATCGCCTATTATTTTATAATCACCAATTTTAACGTTTTCCTCAACTATATTTCCTTGAAGATTGGCTTCAATAACAGATACATGATTAAGATTCAGATTATACTGAAAATCCTGCTCATTAGTGTTATTGGACAGCTGCCATTCCAATCTTACACTAACGGAATCACCATTATTTACCGTCATGCCGTCTGTCAGCTCTTGTCCGTTTACTTTTACGGTGCTTTCGATCAATTCAAAATCAGCCGCAGCAAAAACGTTTATTGTTACATTCTGAACAACGAATGAACACATTAACGCAATCGCAGTTATAAGCGTAATAATACGAGCCGATAAATTCTTTTTTGCCATATATACACTCTCCTTGCAATTTTAAAATATACATTTATTATATATCATAAATCTTTTTTTGTCAATGTTTATTCATAAACGTTCTGTTTTTTTTACATATAAATAAAAAAACATCATCAAAAATAATAATCATTATGCAAATTTAATTATTAAATTCTCGAATATTTCTGATTTAAATATACGATTGTTAGTTCTTAACATCAAATATTATTTTTGTAATCTATATATTGACAAATTCCCTTGACTGTAATATAATTTATCTGTTGCTTTATGTGCAGATTAACTAAAAAGGACGAAAAATATGAAAGATATAAATATATCAGCTGAGGCAGAACACAGCCTGCAAAAAAAATTCCGCAAAACACTCTGGAACCGATTTACAAAGGCGATCAACGAATATCGGCTTATTGAACCAAATGATAAAATTGCTGTGTGCATTTCAGGAGGAAAAGATTCAATGCTTCTGGCAAAGCTTATCCAACTTCTGCACCGCCACAGCAAATTTCCTTTTGAAGTGGAATATCTTGTAATGGATCCGGGTTATACCGCTAAAAATCGTGAAAAACTAGAAAAAAACGCAGAAATACTTTCCGTTCCAATAACTGTTTTTGAAACAAATATTTTTGAGTCGGTATTCAATATTGAAAAATCACCATGCTACCTTTGTGCGAGAATGCGGCGAGGATACCTTTATAAAAAAGCTCAGGAAATGGGATGTAATAAAATTGCTTTGGGCCACCATTATGATGACGTAATTGAAACAATTCTTATGGGAATGCTTTACGGCGGTCAGGTACAAACTATGATGCCTAAGCTGAAAAGTACCAATCATGAGGGTATGCAATTAATACGCCCTCTCTACCTTGTGCGTGAGGATGATATAAAACGTTGGCGTGATTACAACAATCTTGAATTTTTGCAATGCGCCTGCAAATTCACCGAAAATCTGTCACAATTCTCAGACCACTCTGTTTCTAAGCGTATGGAAATAAAAAATCTTATAAGTACACTTAAAAAGACCAATCCGCAGGTTGAACAAAATATTTTCCGAAGTGTTGAAAATGTAAATCTGAATACTGTTATTGCTTATAAGGACGATTTCGGAGTCCATAGTTTTTTAGAGAAATTCAACAATAATTGTGATAAGGATTAATATAATAATAGTATATAAAAATATGACTATCACCTTACTTCAGCAAACTCTCAAGCCTGCACTCTGGACAGTTGACACAAGCAAAAGCCAGGCGTTCAAACAAATTTTTCGTGGGCTCTGCGAAAAAATTTCTGTAAAAACGAAAACTATGATAAAAACGTTATAT
>JBJERA010000039.1:0-3186 GCA_051882035.1 Hominimerdicola sp. | reverse complement strand
AAATGATTCTCCTGACTTTTTCCCTGCATCTGACATGGACGCTTTCCCTAAGGGTGCTATCAAATCTATGTTCCAGCCTGTTGATGATTATATTGACCTTGATTCTGAATTGTGGGCAGGTTCAAAGACTACTTGTGACGCTTTTGTATTCAATGGTCAGCACTATGTTGCAGGTATTCAGGCTCAGCCTAACTATGTTTGTGTTTATAATACTAAGACAATTACTGAAAACGGTCTTGACGACCCTAAGGAGCTTTATGAGAACGACGAGTGGACTTGGAGCAAGTTCGCTGAAATGTGTTCTGACTTTACCGACGAGGACAGCAAAAAATATGGTCTTGACGGTTATTGGTATACAAAAGCACTTAATAACATTTGCGGTGTTCCGCTAATTGGTCTGGAAGACGGAAAGCTTGTAAATAATATGTCTGATCCTGCTGTTACTAAGGTTCAGAATCTTATGTATGATTTGCAGAAAGACGGCGTTGTATTCCCAAGATGTGATAACAACTGGAATACTCGTGGCGATGGTACAACAGGTGAAGGTCTTGGTTCTCACCTTACATTGTTCATCCCAACAGGTTTGTGGGCTCTTGAAACAACACAAGATAAGACTGCACCATTCGGCGATATTACTGCTGGTGAAGTAATGTTTGTTCCAATGCCAAGACTTGACGATTCCGATACATATTATACTTCTGCAAGAGTTGAGGGATATCTCCTTTGTAAGAACGCTCCTAACCCAGAAGGATTTGCAGCTTATATGGATTGCTTACAGGTTGCTAATGCTGAGGCTTCAAATATTCATATCGAGCAGCTGAAAAAAGAGTATGGCTGGACTGATGAAATGATTGAAATGAGAGAAGAAGTTTACAGACTTGCTAATGAAAACCCTGTATATGACTTCCAAGAGGGTGTATCTGCTGAACTTTCTACTCTTATGGTAAATATCAACCAGGCTACAATGATTACTGGCGGCGAGGCTACAACATGGACAGCTTGCGTTGCTGAAAATGAAAAGGCTGTTGACTACATTCTTAAAGAGGCTAATGCCAGCATTGAAAAGTAATTGAACATTCTTAATAAAAAAAGAGACGATACCTAATGGTACCGTCTCTTTTTTATAATAAAGACAATTTTTCACATTCGATGTTTATTTATGATACTTAGTATTTGATGAAATCTGAAAACCTCGGTAAATCTGTTCCAAAAGAATTACTCTCGCAAGCTGGTGAGGAAAAGTCATTTTTGACATTGAAAGCTTAAAATCACATTTTTCTTTGACAGATTGTGCTATTCCGAACGAAGAACCAATAATGAAGTTAATTGTTGAATAACCGTTTATTCCGCAAAAGTCCATTTTTGCAGATAGTTCTTCACTTGAAATCAGCTTGCCCTCAATACACATTGCAATATTATACACCGAGTTTCCATCAATATATTTTGACATTGCAGCAGCTTCATTTTCAAGTGCAGTATGTTTTTCTTTTTCTGATGGATTATCCGATAACCTATATTCATTCAACTCCACAATTTCAAGCTTGCAGAAAGCAGAAAGACGTTTAGAATATTCTGCAACAGCATCACGCCAATATTTTTCTTTAAGCTTACCAACTGTTATTAAAGTTATTTTTATCAAAAAGCCACCGCCATTCCGCAGCCCTCAGGCTTTGCAATATGTAAAATATAATCTTTGTTTCTCTGATAATCCCCAAGTGCAGAAACAGCGGAATTTTCAGCAATTTGCGGAGTATTGTTCTCTTGGCTCAAATGTCCGAGAATAAACTTGCAAGTACCTTGCTTAATTAATTTTTTCAGATGATTTCCACAGTCAAAATTTGATAAGTGTCCGAAATTTGACGCTATTCTCTGCTTTAATTCGTAAGGGTAACCTCCCGTTTTAAGCATTTGTTCGTCATAATTTGATTCCAAAAGAACCAAGTCGGAACCGTTCAAATAACTTGCGACGGTATCAGTAACTTTACCCAAATCTGTGCAAATTGTTATAACTTTTCCATCAGGAGTATTAACTCGATAACCACAACTGGCAGGAGTGTCATGCTGAGTTTCAAATGCCTCAATGCTGAAATCTCCCACACTGATTTCCCCTGCGTCAACAGAATAGGTTTTGCAGGCAGGCGGAATTTTGCCTTTATTTTCAAGGATTTTTAAATTAGTTTCCTGAGCATAAATCGGAACATTATATTTCTTTGCAAATACAGTCAGTCCTGCAATATGGTCTGAATGGGTATGCGTTATAAAAATCCCCTGAATCGCAGAGGGTTCAAGTTCATTATCCGATAAAGCTGTACATAAACGCTTGCAAGACACACCGATGTCTACCAAAATTCCACCATTTTTAGAGCCAATAAAAGATGAATTTCCCTTACTGGAAGAAAAAAGCGGATAAATCCTAGCCATAAATACCTTCCTTTCCAAATTCATTCTGCAAAAACATGGCAACACCGTCATTCTCATTTGACAAAATAATTTCATCTGCGACAATTTTAACCTGCTCCACAGCATTTTCAACCGCATATTTTTTATCCGCCTCATCAAACATTGGCAGGTCGTTGAGATTATCTCCAAATGCCGAAATAGTGTCAAAACCGTATTTTTCACGAAGATATCTAACTCCCTGCTGTTTAGAAGCTTTCGCTGAAAAAGCTTCAAGATACCAAAGATTTTCACTGTAAATATCTCTGTAAAAAGTTATTTCCAAGTCCGGATTTTGGGACAGTTCCTTGTAAAGAGGAGAAAGCCTTTCATATTCAGAAATAAATGTAAAGTAAATTACATCATCAGTAATTTCAGAAAAATTATCAACTTGTGTAAAAGATTTATAATATTTTTCACGCCGTTCGTTATAAAAATCCTGCATTGCCTGAGAGCTAAGCCTCTCAAAATAGGTCATCATGTCATTTTCCTTAATGGTATACATAAAACAGTCAAGTCTGAATTTTTTCGCAAAATGTTGAATTGTTGCCCGAGATTTCTCAGATAGCGAATTAACAACCTCATATTTTTTATCAAGAGGATTATAAATCAGCACGCCATTCATGAGAATTATTGGCAGATTCAATCTTACATTGGATAAAATTTTTCCGACAGATGCAAGAGTTCTTGCCGTTGCAACAGTAAAATTCTTTCCCTTGTCAATAAGTCTGTTCAGAATTTCAGCCGTTT
>JBJERA010000038.1:0-3197 GCA_051882035.1 Hominimerdicola sp. | reverse complement strand
CCTGCTCGTCAAATAAAGTGTTTACAGGCTTTGAATAACCTGAAAGAAGCTTAGGACTCTCGGTTTCAACGTCCTGAGTAAAGCTGTCTGAAAGGTCTGTGATCAAAGTTTCAAATTGATTTGCATAGTAGTAATTTGAATCACCTTCGCCGATTGCACCCTCGCCTATTTCAAGACCGTATTCAGCAAGGAATTCATTCAGGTTCGGAGTATCCTCCTGCTGAACGTTTGCACAGTAAATAAGATTTTTGCCAAGATTTCCGTCATTGTTCAGGAAGTCGCTGATTTTGGTAATTTCAGCTTCAAGATAATCTGTCTTAGGTGACGGAATTACAATAACGTCTGTATTTTCAGGAATTTCCTCAGCAGTAATATCAATAGTATTTACATTGTAACCATTAGCCGTCAAAAGCGTCTGGAAATATGAAAGCTCAGTAAGTTCGCTTCTTCCGGTAAGGAAAGTAACATAAACAGGGTTAGGGTCGGTAACCGTCATAAGAGCCGAAGTAAATGCCTGCTCAGCGTTTGACGCCTCAACATAAGAGCCGTAGTAATAAAGGAAAGTATCAATACCGCCCATCTGCTGGATACCAGTTTCAATGCTCATGCCATAATTACTGAAATATTCGGTAATTTCATCATTAAAGCTTAAAAGGTCAACAAGTCCAAGACTTCTTGTTCTCTTAATAGTTTCGCCGTCAACCTCTGTATTTGTTTCAAAAATAATCTCGTTAGTGGAAACGGAATCTGTATATTCACTGACAATTTCAGGATTTGAGTCAATATCTACAAATCTGTATGAAATTTTCGGGTTAAGCTGACAATATCTTTTAAGAACTTCAAAAGCCTGCTTTGTGTAGTCGTTGTAGTTCTCAAAATTGTCCTGAGTATTGAAGATTGTAACAAGAACATCTGTATCAACATTCTTTACATATTCCTCTGAATCCTCAGAAACAGAGTAAATCTTGTCGGCTGTAAGGTCGATGGTGATAGGATAACGATCAAAAAGCATTGTAGTAACCACATTTACAAGCACTAGCACCGCCAGAAATACGCAGGTGAGTATTGTTGACATTGTTGCGTGTTTAAGCTTTTTGTGGCTTTTCGGAGTTTTAACCTTCTTCTTTTTTTCTTTCTTGTTATCCTTGTCTGTATTTTTGTCTTTTTCGGCTTTTTCCTCTTCAATTACGTCTTTAAGCAGGTCATCATGAGAGGTGGACACGTTTTCCTTGTTATCCTCCTCAACAGTATATGTTTTATTGTTATCATTGTTCATTTTATCGGCCTCCTTAGCTCCAACGGCGTTTTTCAAGCACTCTTACAGTAAGGAAAAGGAATGCCGCAATAGCGCTTATAAAGAATACAACATTTGAAAAATCAAAAAGTCCGCATGTAAAAGCATAATATCTCTCTCCAAAGGAAATTTTAGTGATTATATTCGCAATGGTTTCATTGGGAATGATATTTCCGATAATGGACAAATAAGACGCCGCAATAAGTGAAATAAAGCTTGCAACCGCCGAAACAATCTGATTTTCAGTAAATGAAGAGCAGAAAATTCCGATAGCAATGTAAGCTCCGCCCAAAAGCGCCAGAGCCACAATATTGCCTACAATAACGTTCCAGTCGGGAGTACCGAATGCCGCAACAACTATTGTAAGAATAATTGTAATAGCTACTCCAAGCATATAAACTAAAAATGCCCCAAAGAATTTGCCCAAAACGATGCTGCCCAGACTAACCGGAGCAGTCAGCAGGCATTGGTCTGTTTTGGAACGCTTTTCCTCTGAGATAGTTCTCATTGTGAGAATAGGAATAAGTACGATTATAATAAGCAAAAGCGAGTTAAAAAGTCCCGTCAGTCTTGTATAACCGCTTTCAAGGCTTGAATTTGCAAAAATAATGCCCGAATAAGCGTAAAACGCTGCAATAAATATGTAACCGATAGGTGAGGTGAAATAAGAACGCACCTCTCGTCTGAATATTGCGCCCATAAATTATTCCTCCTCTTTTTCGTCGCTGTCAGCCATAAGCCCGGGGATTTGTTCGCCCATAGTAAGTTTCAGGAATATATCTTCAAGAGAAAGCTCGGAAGTTTTAAGTTCCAGCAAAGTCCAGCCGTTTTTTACAGCCATGCCGAAAATCTCACGTCTTACGTCAACGCCTTCTTTCGCCTCGATACGATAATCGCATATATCTCCCTTATGCTCATTTTCGCAGACAACCTTGTCAATTCCCTTGATACCCTGCAATGCCCTGAGAACCTTTTCCTTGCTGCCCTCGATTTTGGTCATAAGCTTATGCTCATTGGAAAGCTTGTTAGAAAGATTTTCTTCCGTATCGTTAGCTACAACTTTGCCCTCGTTGATAACAATAATCTTGTCACATACAGCCTGAACCTCCGACAAAATGTGAGAGGAAAGTATAACCGTATGATTTTTTCCCAGCTTTTTAATAAGAGTTCTTATCTCGATAATCTGCTTAGGGTCAAGACCAACCGTCGGTTCGTCCAGAATAAGTACCTTAGGATTTCCCACCAGCGCCTGAGCAAGTCCCACTCGCTGTCTGTAACCTTTTGAAAGGTTTTTGATAATACGATTATAAACGTGATCAATTTTTACAAGAGAGCAAATATCCTTCAAATGAGAAATTTTAGGCAGCTTGCACTTCTTCAAATCATAAATAAAATAAAGATATTCCTTAACGGTCATATCCATGTAAAGCGGAGGAATTTCAGGCAGATAGCCGATTTTTGACTTAGCCTTTACAGGGTCTTCAAGAATGTCAACTCCGTCAATAAGAGCCTTACCCTCCGAACAGGAAATATAGCCCGTAAGAATATTCATGGTAGTTGATTTGCCTGCTCCGTTAGGCCCCAGAAACCCCAGAACCTCGCCGTCCTCAGCCTTGAAGGAAATATTGTTTACCGCTTTTTTTTCGCCGTAGCTTTTTGACAGGTTAATAACCTCGATCATTTGTTTTCCTCCTTGCGGGAAAAGTATTTGCACGCTGTCCATAATTAATGTCACCGCACATTATTGCATTATCAGTCTAAAAAAATTATGTGACAGCATGATGATGATAAAACGAATATTTAAGACAATACCGTACAAAGATAATCTCTGTACGGTTCGCCTTTGACCTATTATTTTGAGAGAAGTTCAATTCCCTTTTTAATTCTTTCGATAGAGTCTTTT
>JBJERA010000037.1:0-3215 GCA_051882035.1 Hominimerdicola sp. | reverse complement strand
CTTAATTGTTAAGCTATTTTAATGATACACCAAGAAAGACGCTGAACTTTTGTCAGCGTCTTTCTTTTTATGTTCGTATAATTATATATTATTATATAATTATCGTATATGAACATATTCACTACATCTGACATACATTCATATATTTATATTGTCAATAAAAATATGCACAGATTTAAGCATATAAAATTGTTTAAGACACCAAAGTTTTTTAAGTAAACGTTTTATGATTTGACTTTTTATTCGCCAAGTGTTAAAATATTTATGTAAATTGTAGTTACGTTTTGTAATGCCTAATTTGAAAGGAGTTTTTTTTCATGGAAAATGTCAAAGGTAAAAGTTCCCGCAAGACAGCTCGTATTGTTGCGGCAGTTCTTGCAGTTTCAGCAATTTTCATCGGAGCAACCGTAAACACAGCTTTTGTAAATGTTAAAGCAAGCAATTCCTATTCCAGCTCAACAACAATTGACTCCAACGCAATATACTGCTCCCCTAATGGAGGTGGCAATGGTTCTTCTATGAACAGCCCTACGGATATAAATTCAGCTATATCTTCCGTTAAGGCAGGACAAACAATTTATCTGTTGGACGGCACATATAAATTCAGCAAAACCATTGTGATCAATGAAAGCAACAGCGGTACAAGCTCCGCTTATAAAAAAATTTCAGCTTATCCGGGAGCAAATGTTGTATGGGATTTTTCAAGTCTTTCAGTAAGCGACTCAAACAGAGGCGTTGTGCTTGACGGTTCTTACTGGCATTTTTATGGATTTGAAATTGCCAATGCAGGTGACAATGGTATGCTGCTGTCAGGTGATAACAATAAAATCGAAATGATGGTTTTCAATAACAATCAGGACACAGGATTACAGCTTTCCAGATATAATTCTTCCTACGATTCAATTTCCCAGTGGCCTTCAAACAACTATGTGCTGAACTGCACATCGAAGAATAACTGTGATGACAAAACAATGGAAAATGCTGACGGCTTTGCTGCAAAACTTACCTGCGGTGAAGGAAATGTATTTGACGGCTGTATGGCTTACAACAACTCCGACGACGGATGGGATTTATACGCAAAATCCGCAACTGGTTCGATTGGTACAGTTACAATTAAAAACTGCGTTTCATTTAGAAACGGATATACCGAGTATGGCGAGGGTTACGGCGACTGCGATGGAAACGGTTTTAAGCTTGGCGGCAGCGGAGTTGGCTCTCCTCATGTTGTGGAAAACTGTCTAGCTTTTGAAAATCTCAACTGCGGTTTCACCGATAATAATAACCCTGACCTTGCAAAAATCAGAAACTGCACCTCTGTAAACAATGGTATCGGCAACAATAAAAAGCCGAATTTCTCAGTTTACCGTTGCACAAACTGTGATTTCGACAACCTCATGTCATATTATAATAATTCTTCGATTACCAAAAGCAGCGATAAATTTGTAGGAACGTACGCAAACGGCGTTTACTACAATACAAGCGGTTATTATAAGGTTTCTTCTGACACTTCTGTTACAAGCGGTCAGAAAATCGGTACAAAATTCAGCGGACCAAGTGATTCGGACTTTATTTCAACATCGGTCGGTGCAATGGGTACTGATTTCCACACTGTATGGAGAAATCCTGACGGCAGTCTGAACACCTCAGGCTTTTTTGAAACAAAATCATCAAGTGAATTTTCTTCAATGGGCTACCACTTTGACGAATACAGCGGAGGAAATACTGATTCCAGCAGCTCATCATCTTCAAGCAGCTCGTCTAGCAGTTCTTCCTCGTCTTCTTCAAGTTCAAACAGCAGTTCCTCGTCAAGTTCAAGCAGTTCTTCAAACTCGTCAAACAGTTCGTCTAAATACACTTCATTGTTCAGTGGTTCTGCTTCAACTTCATACTGGGGACAGGCAGTTTCGCTGACTTCCACTAAGGACGGCGGCAACTTTGACCCAAGCGTTATCAATAGCGGCGGATATGTTTATGTTGAATACACAGGCGACAAGGACAAGGTTGAGCTTGTTCTTCAAAGCTGGTCTGGCGGAGCAGGCTGGGGCAAAGCTTCAATCACCGAGTCTGGTGAGGCTAACGGTCACTACTATGTGAAATTCTCCTATGACAGCTGTGTTTCGGCTCTCGGCTCCAACGATTTTGCCGGCAAACTTGACAAACTTCACGTTGGCGCAACAGACGGAAATATAACTGTTCTCGAAGTTGGCTACTCTTATGGTGAGAATTCAGGCAATTCATCATCTTCTTCATCAAATGCAATCAGTTCTTCTGCATCATCAAGCAGTGTAGCTGAAAGTTCGTCCTCATCTTCTTCAAGTTCATCTTCAACTACACAGGACGCTTATGAATCATTGTTCTGGGGCGAATCGTCTTGCGGTGCATGGGCTCAAGCTGTTTCAGTTATGACTTCCAAGAACGGCGGTTGGTACAACGCAGGAAATATCACCTCCGGCGGTTATTTCTACGTTGAATACAGCGGAACGAAAAATCAAGTTGAACTTATTCTTCAAAGCTGGTCTGGAGGAGCAAACTGGGGTAAGGTTCAGGCTACCGAAACTGGCGAAAATAATGGTCATTACTATGCTAAGTATTCCTATGACGCCTGCGTGCAGGCATTCGGCACAAATGATTTCTCAGGCAAGCTTGACCAGATTCATGTTGGTGCAGGAAACAGCAATACAACGGTTTATTCCCTTTGCTACTGCTACCCTGCATAAGATTTTATGAAATGCAAAAAGACACGGATTTTAGAGGTGCGCCGATAAAGAAGTATTTAAGATTTTTAGACAAGGTTGCGTAACCCAACGGTTACGCAACCTTTCTCTTTTTGTCATACTTCATACTGTCAGCAACGGCAGTTGAAACAGCGACATCGAAACGATAGTAAATGTCGATTTGCTGAGTTCTGTGACCGCTGGACTTGTCTGGAGCGTGTACGACTATCTTTTCGATAAGTTCGTGCATGATCTCAGGTGTAAGCTCCGTTATGTGTTCATATTTATGTACCACCTGAAGGAAAGCAGTCACGTCAGCCGATTTCTGTTCAGCGGAGTCGATAAAGGTGCTTAGCTCGGAAACTGTAGCTTTAAGCTTCTGTTGTTCGTCCTCGTATCCTGCCGACATCATCGCAAAGCGTTCGTCAGAAATTTTGCCAGATACATTATCCTCATAGAGCCTTGTGAAAAGTCTGTCAAGTTCAGCGATACGCTTCTCAG
>JBJERA010000036.1:0-14348 GCA_051882035.1 Hominimerdicola sp. | reverse complement strand
GACAAGTTTGAAAAACAGTATACGGCAAAAGCTTCATAAACGAAGCTATCCAGCGTTTATGCCGCGAAAGCTGTTGACAATGAGAGCGAATATGGTAGGCTGGCTGCCAGGCAGCATCCCCGAAGGGTGGGTGGCCTGTGCTGACAGAAAACCATATTCGCAGAGGCTCATTGTCAACAGACCGTGGAATAAATGCGGTTTGGTTTTTAGTCATTTTGATGATTTGTTCACTTTAGGGTGTACGGAGGATTGACAGAGGAGCAAAATCCAAAACGCAAGCCTGTCATAATATGTAAAAGTGTCGCATGGTTGAGTGTGAAGAATAGATGTGCGGTTTGCGAGGTACAGGATAGATGTTTTTTCGTAGGGTTGAGTGGGAGAAATTGTTGTAGTGGATAGGATAGATGTCAGAAAAATGGGGCGATTTCACGAAGGCTATATTGAAAAATGTGAAAAAGTCAGCGATGATAAGAATTTGTGACATAATTGCTGTATGGAAGGGGATTTTTTATGTTAATTTTTTTATACAGTAACATATTATTAATTTACAGGTACATTTTAACCACATAGAATACCTACACCCCGCCAGACAGTAATGTTCGGAGGGGTGTCATTTTAAATATACAGTTACAGTGACGGAATAAACATCTAAAGAGAAAAACAAAATATTGTTAAATCTAAGAGAAATCGCATGAAAATACTTGAAAATAAGATTACTTTGTGATATAATATATATTGAATAGGTGTATATTTTTTTTAAATGTATATTTTGACTGTTTTCAGTCATAGAATCAATGGCTGATTAATGTTGTGGAGGTGAGGCAGATGAAATATATAACTTCGAAATACACCTTTGGTGAGCGGGATAAGTCTGTTTCGCCTAAAAGTGTTACGATTAATGAGGTCAAAGAAGCTGAGCGTAATCGTAAAAAAACGTTGATAAAGTTAGTGGCTAGCGGTATTTTGCTGGCTATAATGATAGTATTCGGCTCGGTTGCGTGGTTTACGATGAATAATGTAACGGAAACCGACAAAATGACAATGGTCGCTTCGGGGGAGAGATTTATTATTTCTGTTCTTGAAGACGGCAATGACGGAATATATTACAATGATTATCACAAACTTGTGCAGGATTCGTCGGCTGTCGTATGGAAGATGACGGATGAAAACAATATGGATAACTATGATAGTTCTGGCAAAGGAATACATCCCGGCTCGTGCGGTGTTATTTCGTTTTATGTCACCCCGAAGGTCGAGACAGTTAATCTGAAATTCACCTTTGAGGTCATAGGCTATGTTTCTAAGGAAACGGGTGATGAATCAGAAAAAAACGTTACGATGACTCCGGTCGAGCAGGGTTCAGCCCTTGAAAAATATCTCAACGGTCATATTCTTCTTTTTGAAGAAAGAAGCGGCAGCTCAGATGCTTACAAATACAGTAAGCCAATCTTGTCCGATGAAGATATGAAAAGAGTTATTGATTCCAATACATATTCGGATAACGGAACTCAGCAAAAGGTCGATATATATTGGGTGTGGCCTAATACATTAAGTAATCTCGTAGACGCAAGAGACTGCCAAAAGGTTGTCGTTACAGGCGAGCCTTTTACAACCGACGATGATTACCAAAGGATAGTAGAAAATATAACGACATATCCGTATTATTATCTTAAGGGATTTAGCTTTGATCAGCAGCCTTCGCAGAGCGAAGAGAATGAAAGCGAATCCGGCGGACAGTCATCTGACATAACGCTTACGGAAGATAAATTGGTCACAGATTATGATAAATATGGAGACATGTACGATCAGGCGGATAATGACATTGGAATGGGTATTGATTTCATATTGCTCAAAATGTCAGTAGCTGAGGCAGACTCTGTTGGAGAATGATAGGTATGAAAAAACTTTCAAAGAAATTTCATAAGCTTAATAATACGCAGAAGATCGAGTTTGTGATTGCTTCTCTTCTGACGCTTACGCTGTTTATCGGATTTCCCGTATATGCGTGGTTCAGCCATTCCAACGACCTTGAAACAATGACAAAGATCAAAGAACCTGACAACCTTGATATAAGAGCGGGAAATTTTGATCAGATAGTAAACTTTGATCTGAGTGATATTGATATCGAGGAAATGGCAAAAAACGGAACTTCGAAGTGCTATGTGTTCAGCGTCAGCGCTGGCGACTATAAGATCAATTATGATCTTCAGCTTGCACATACAACAAATATTCCTTTTAAATATACTCTGTGGGAAGCCACTCAGGTTTCAGCGGATGGAACGGATATTGTGCAGTATCATCCGCTTGATGATGAAACCGACGTTACATATTACCGTAAGGAAAATAAAATCGAACTTGAGGCTCTGAACGCAGACGACGAAAATGCAGATCTTTTCGGCAGAACGCTTGCACAATCGAGCGGAGATTATTACGACACGACGTATGATGAGAACGACAAGCCTGAGATATACGCTGTGCCGATGTATCTGAAGACAACAACGCCGATAACTCCGCAGAATAAGGAAAGCAGCGATCAGCACGATTATTTCATTCTGGAATTAGAGTGGGATGAAGCTCAGGCGGAAACGGGCTTTACAAAATGGAACAAGGCTGAAAATAATAAGGAAACCGATATAATTTATATAACCGCAGTTAGAAGCACCGGTTGATAAGAAAAGGGGTGAGGTCATGAAAAAAACGCTTGAAATAATGAGAAAGCACTGGACGCGCGTATGGCTTGTTTTCATAGCATTACTGACATGCGGCGCTTTTGTGGCTTATGCGGCATACACAGAGGTTTCTTCAGTAAAGCGAGTAGTTTCGACCACATCAGCCCCGGGAGAGCTTTTTTCATCAAACTGCATGAGAGCTGACATATCGAGCAGAAGACTTACCTCTAACGCATATACGATAACGGTATGTAATTTCGCTCAGGAAAAGCCTACAACTTACAATCCTACAACTATAACCTATAGTCTTAAAGCGGAGCTTCAGGTAAAAAGGGACGATAATTACCTGACAATGGAAGAGCTTAAAAATATTCTTGGCAACGATGTGGAATATCAGAAGTACGTTGATAAGGCAGCTAAGTATTTCATATATAAAACCGAGGACGATATAAACGGTGCAGTAACACCATCTAAAAATGGATTTACAAGTGAAAACAATTTTGCTGTAGACCTCACATCTGATACACTTACATCTCAAAAATCATCAATTGATAAGTATAAGGTTGAGATAGACAGTGAGGATCTGAGCAACACGGACACGGAATTTTTTATCCATGTATGGGCAGTACCGAGTTGGCCTTCAAACCTAAATACAATCGAAACAAGATTGTACGGAGCAAAGACCATTGCCGATACTGCTTCATGGACGGGAACTTTTTTAGAGAGTGACTGTGATACGGTTGATTATGATTTTTATAATTATATAATCAGCGGAAGCGGTGTGGGTACTGTTGACATTCTATGGAACCCTGATAAATTTGTAATAAATCAGCTTTTCTTAAACTCCGAGCTTTCGGGCAATACATTTGTTGGTGATGTATCTACCGTTTCGGCAGACGACGAAAAATACGGCGCAGAATACAAAGGTTGGAGCATGGTAAAGCTTCAAGTAGATTCAACCCATAAGAACAGGTATGAGCTTCAGCTGTATAAAACCCCTACTGATTCCAAAACTGGTGAATCGTATACGGGTGAAAATGCGGCGACAAAATATATCGTATGTCAATTTAATAAGTAGAAAAAACGAGAAACTAACGAATAAATCTGTTTTATAACGATCTTTTCTAAAAAAGAAGCGGTGGTGAAGATATGAGATTATCTATAAATAAAAAAAACAAGCAGCGGCTTGTGAGCTTACTGACCGCTGTTGCTGTTATAGCTAATTCTGTTCCGCTCGGCGGACTTTCAGAAATTATTTTTTCTTCATTTTCAATAAGCGCAAGTGCGGCGGATTATACTCCGATTAAGAGTTCCGAAGATTTTACTGCTGGTACATTAACATTCGATAATATGAATGATTATTTGGATTATTGCTATTATTATTATAACGATAACAGCTTTGCGCAGGCTCATCAGAATGATGTGCTTATTCTCGCTTTGACGAACGATGATGTGGCTACACGAGGCACTATTCCCGATACCTATAAGGGTCTTGGAAATGCTGATTATCCGTTTGCAGGCTCGCTTCGTTTTTCTGCAACAGAATTTACCTTAAAGGCTCATAGGGCAATATTCAGCTATGTTTATGATTCCGCTACGATTTTAAATTCAACAAATTCAACGGTCTTGGAGCTTAAGCTTGTAAGATTATCCAATGTTGGTTCGGATGAGAATAAACCTCTCCTGGCAGACCATGTGTTGCACAAGGCTGATGCTGATTCTGCGGAGTGGAGAATTACTCTTGACTCTTCAAGCACAGCTACATATTCGGGTGTTATCGGCGAGGTGGACGAAAATGCTGCCGTTGATTTAAAATTCACGAATAATTCGAGCGCAGGGGTTGTCGGCAATTCCGATGTCGGCGTTATCTGCGGCAAAACTCTTAACGGTTCGACGATCAATCTTGATTATTCGGGATCTGCAAGCGATTATAGCGTTACTGCCTCAAACGGCAATGCCGGCGGCTTGGTAGGAACTATGGAAGGAACTTCAGTACTTAATATTAGTTCCTATTCTGAAGTATCTTCTTCTGTTATATCCAATGACGGCTATTCAGGCGGACTTGTTGGTGAGCTGACTTCGAATGCAACAGTAAGCATTAATTCAGAAAATCCAATTTCTGTAGGCGGTAATATTACCGGCACAAGCGGTGCAGGAGGTCTGTTCGGTCATTATACAAATTACGGAAATAAATTTGATTTATCCCGTTATAATATTACTGCCACTGTTTTTGGTAAATATTGTGGCGGTGTTTTCGGCGTACTCGAAAATAATAAGGGCAGTTCAGATACAGCGGTCGCATTGACAATAAATAATATAGACAATAAGGGAACTGTTTCACCAAAGTCGGGAAGTGACGCTGAATATGAATATACTGGATATTTCGGTGGTATTGCAGGACAATATAAAACCGATGATCTGAAAAACAGCCTTATTCTTGATGATCTGACTGTTTCACCAACATCTCAGGCTTCGTTCAACGCATTTGGCGGAGCTATCGGAATTGTTGATTCCGCGGCATATATCAAGGTCAATAATGTTAATATCACAGCTTCGGGAACCGTACAAAGAGTTAATCTGAAGCAAACTGATTGTGAGAATTACGCATATTTCGGCGGACTTGTCGGTGCGACTTCAAGCACAAATGGTGTATTTGTTGATGTCGGCAATTTTGCTCTGAATACAAATGAATCCTTCTGTGGCGGCGGAATTGTCGGTCAGTTTTATAACGGTGTACTGCGTCTTAGCGGCACCACCGATATGACGGAGGCAAAACCCGATGGCGGGTATTCTAACGACAATAAAATTTCTTTAAGATACAGTGCCTACGGTCAGCTTGTCGGAACAAATGACAATGTTCTTGTTTATGCGCTTGGCGATGGGTCGACTGAAGAAGAATCTGCAAGTTATGGTAATAGATGGAGATATGTGCGCTCGAACGGCGCTATCTCCGATGATCTCGGAACATGGGGTGAGGTCGTTAGAATATTCAATGTTGATGGCGACAATAAAAACGCCGAGGATGCAAACATTGTGTCCTTTGACAGTAATGCCCATACCGTAAAACTTGCCGCGGCTCAAACCTCCATCGGTTCGACGGTCGATTTTGCCAAAACTGCACTTAATATAATGCTCAATCAAGGGGGTAATTATGACTGCCTGTTATTTACAGAAGGTGATGAAAATAAGCGTGAAACCCTCCTTTTAAGCGAAAATCTTTTGCTTAGCAATAATATCAATCTTTCCAATACGGGCATAAACGGATTTATGCGTGACGGTGTAGGTGTAGCTTTAAATATCGCAGGACAGAAGTATTCAATTAACCTAAATAACACAGCGTCTTATTGCGGCGATATTGGCGCATTTACAGGTACATTAAACGGCGGTGGTCATAAGATAATATTAGCTGTCGGTGAATCCTACGGAATAGCTACCGAAAGCGCCACCGAAGGAACGGGACAGATATATCGTCACCAGTTTAATGGTTTATTTTCCGTAATCGGCGATGGAACAACAACCGGAACTGTCGAAAATCTTGAAATCGGCGGCTCTGTTAACGTTCGCAATGCCGGTGCGGACGGAATGAACATCGGCGGCATAGCTGCACGTTCACACGGAAGCACTACGCTTGATGGTATTATAGCAAGTCAGACGGTGAACTATTATGAAAATAGAGACAGCAGTGCTGCAACTGCGGAGCTTGGAAAGAATCTCGGCGGTCTTATCGGATATGTTGATAAGAACACTGATGATAATGGAACGATAAATATTATCGGTACAACGACTATCAAACCGAATTTTAATTTCAGCGGTAAGTATAAAAACTGGCTGATGTATGGCGGTGCAATAGGAAATGTTGCTTCAAATTCTGTGACGATCAATTTTGCAAAGAACGATACTGACAAATGCACGGTCGCAATGACGGCTAAAATAGAAGACGGAACCGGATGTGAGGAAAAGTCCGTTTCTGGCGGACTTATTGGCTATATCCATACAAATGGCGACTATAAAAACAAGAATGTCAATATAAAAAATCTTGTATTTGATAGCTGTACTGTTGCTGATCCTGCATCAGACACGGGCGGAGGTTTGCTTGGATATTCATGGCTTAATACAACTGTGACCATTGATGGATTAACTGTGACTGATGCGACTATCGAATGCAAAAATAATGCAAAAAATGTCGGCGCAATGTGCTATGATGCAACGGGCGTATGGAAGGTAAATTCACTTACTGTAAATAAATTTACTATGTCAAATGGCGGAACTTCTTCCCTCAGTATGCTGGTGAACAAGGCATATAATAAGGTGAATAATACTACTTACGGTTTGTATCTTGATGTGCTTAATTCTGGATATACATTAAACAACAGCGGAATAACTCTGCCTTCTTCGTTAACTGTCTATGATGAATTAGCTGCATATTCTGCTGAAAATGTATTAGAAGGCGGCGCAGGTGTTATTTCTATCAATGTGAACGCAGACAGAGACGGCACAGAAACCAAAATCACCGAAACCGGCACATATCAGAATCAGCTGACAAGTGTAGATACGGCAAAGTATGCAAATTCTAAGTCAAGATACTATTATAATCTTGATGTAATGGATAATACAAAGAGCGGAGAGAACCTGCTGCTTTGGAGTGTAAATAAGTATGCGGCTTCTAATATAAGTGGAGAATTCAAACCAACTAATTCACCTCTTAGCTACGATAGTTTAACAGAAGTTGACCTCACCGGACTGTCGTTTTATCCGTTGTATAATGCTGATAGCTATACGCTGAAAAATCTTGCACTGACCTTTGATTACAGCGGTATCTACGCCGAGGAGAATAACCATTTCGGCGGAACTGACAGTTATATCCGTGACCCCGGTGCTGCTAATCAGCATTATCTTATGCATTCGGGATTGTTTATTAATGTGCCGACGGGAAAGACTGTTAAAGTTAACGATGAGTTGTCGCTTGCGGGAACATTTCTTGAGAATGACACATATCAGGGTGTAGTAATCAGCGGTACTATGAACGGTAACTTTAACTGCGGCAGCGGTTCGATAAAGCTCGACGGAATAAAGCCGATGACAACAAGCAATGCGGCATATAAAGACGGTTACTTACTTATCAACAATATTAAGAGAGAATCTGAACTTGTTGCTGCGCCTCAGCTTACAATCAAGAATCTTTACACAACGTCGGCTTATTCGACAGGTGGCACGACTGAAACAGTTGCAAAAAGCCTTATCGGTGCGGCTTCGGGCAAGGGGCTTAGTATTGAGTTTTCCGGAATAAAGCTTGATGCGAGAGACGGAACAAGCACGGATTCAGAGCTTTTGGCAAAGGCAGAGGAACTATTTAATGCCTACGGTACTTACAATTCTATATTCACAGATTCTACGCTGCTTGCGTCTATTAATACCGACCAGACTGCAACGCTTGTTTACAATTATACCTATGCGGAGGACTGGGGAACAGGAACTCCAAGAAATGTAACCTATGGTAAAGAGGTTACGGATTCGAAAGAATATCAGAATCAGGAAAACAGATACTATGGTGATGTTAGATATTACACAAATCCTATTGATAGTACTGAACTTTCAGCTGCTTATGATTTCTCAACAGGCTTCCTGCCGTATGTAAAAACGGCATATTCGTCAACAGCTGTAGATGGTTTAAATTACCGAGAGCTTAAAGTCAATGTTATGACCGAAGGTCTTACAACTGGCTGCGGAACATATAACGATCCGTATGTAATAACTGACGGAAAGCAGCTTGAAGACGTGGCGAGTTTTATTCTCAACGGCAAAACAGCTGATTTGTCACAAATATCGCTTCCGAAAACATATTCAAACTATGATTCATTGAGCGAAAACACCTCCGGAAAACGTTGGTGTACAGACGGTGCTCATGCTATTTATAAGCCTAATGATGCCGAATCAGGATATACGTCGGAGGAAACAGGTGCATTTGATTGGACGTCGTTACCAAACGTTCAGTATTACCTCGCTAATGCATATTACAAGATCAGCGGTAATATTGAGCTTAGTGATACCTTTGTAGGTTTAGGTGGCACTGAAGCCAATACCGCTTTCCGCGGCGTAATCGTCGGCGATAAGAATGATGACGGAACGCCTAAGTATACAATTACCAATAAGAGCAGTAGTCCGTTTATCAATGTTTCAAACGGCTGCGTTGTCAAGGATGTGAACATTGTTGTTGATTCGTCAATACCACTCAATCAGGGTTCCTATGGCAGCAATAACGCATATTTCGGCTATGATTCCAAATGCGCATATTACGGCGGTATGATCGGCGAGATCATGGGCGGCGACAACATCATCGACAACAGCTATGTTTCATATAATGATGGCTCTAAGATCACGCTTAGCGGTAGTTACGGTATGCTCTGCCCTGTTGGTTCATATGTCGGAGTAATTGTTTTCGGCGGACTTATATTCAAAAATATCAATGCAACAACAGCAAACGCAAACTCCGAAAACTTTGTTGTATATTATAGCGGAAGTGATACCAATCTTGCACTTGAAGATAGCAAAGGCGCTATCTATGTCAATCCGCTGGTGGGTCGTGTTATCAATGGTTATGCTGTCAATGAGACAATGCAGTTCTCTGTAACGGAAGATGGACACTATCACGACGACGAAAATACAACGAGAGCAGGCACACAGCATTCTCTCAAGAACACCACAAAGCATTACACAATTGCAGACATTGACCCGAGTTTGGATAAACTCGATGTTTCTGCCGTTCCGTCGGGAACAGGAGCAAATCAGGACGGCACTATTAATATCCCTAACTCACAGGCTTTCTTTGTTCTGTCGCTGATTACGCAGTCGTGTGCGGGTACGGCAACAAGTGCAGGCGGTGATTATTCTAAATCATTGTCATATGGCACGAATACGACTGTCTACGGTATGAGTCATAATGCTGATTATACGAATATCGGCATAGCTACTGAAACAACCGATGACGATTATGTGCTTGCAAGCGGAGATAATGCTACAAATAAGGCTGTTCCGTATATTATCAATCGGTATACAACTAATACTAATGCAAGGTGCGTGACAAGCACAAAAGGCTATTACGATATCAATCTTAAAAGCGGAGTTACTTATGCTTTGCCGGATAGTTTTAGGGGATTAGGCACAGTTGGTATATATGGTGATTCATATAATATGAGAATTGATCAATTTGATGGTAAGAGCAGCATAATTGATGAGGACATTTATATCAATAGGTTTCAAAATGGTGAAACAAGAGTTGATAATTATTTTGATGCTTACCATGACATTACTACACAAAGTCTTTCGTCAAACAAGTATTTCCCAGAAAATGTTAGTGGTAACTTGAATATTGGTCAGGGTATAGGTCTGTTTAACACTTACAGAGTAAGAAATAGCGAAAATAAAATTTTTGACTTTACACTTACTGGTTCTGTAAAAGTAGAAAACATAAATACTTCGGGTGATATAGTTACAGGGATTTTCAAAAATATAACTTGGCTTAACACAGGCGGAGTTTGCGGCTTTTTAAAAGGGCAAGATCAGAATTATGATCATAATTATTCTGGGATAAAGTTAAATGGTCTTTCGATAAACGGAATAAATCGTGCGGCAGGAATACTTGCTGATTCAGGCTTATCAAGTAATACAAGTTCAATAAAAATAACCAACTGCAGTGCTGATGAGCTTTCGATAAAAATAAAGAATTCGCATACTGAAAATGCCTATAGAAATACTATTGGAGCTTTCGTTGGAAGAACAAAAGAAAGTAAAGTAATAATAAACGGAGATAAAGAAAATGGTGGCAGCACAGTAAAAATTAAGGAGTTTTCTTCCGGAAAAGGCACTGTCGGAGGTCTTGTTGGATATGCGGGCAATGGTTGTGAAGTTTATGATATGAAAGTATGCGCTTCCGATTCTGTTATTGCATCAGGAGGCTCTGTAACTCTTGGTAATAATGATTCATCTATGTCTGGCGGAATTGTTGCGCTTATGCAGCCATATACAGATAATGTGAATAACAATAACTGTTCTGCTATCTTCGAAAATTGTACAGTAGAAAACATAAATATAAAAGGAGATTATGCAGGAGGTTTTTACGGTGGAACTTGGACAGATGGATGGATTCCTGTTAGCATTACGATTGACAAATGTGCAGTGATTGGTAATTCAGAAACCAAAAGTGAGATATATGGAAAAACTTATGCTGGCGGCATTGTTGCATTCGGACGTATTAGTAAAGACGGAAATCCAAATGTACAAATATCTGACACAAAGGTGGTCGATTATAAGATTACTGCAAGCGGAAGTAATTACGTCGGAGGAATGATAGGTTATTGTGATTCTCATCAAGCTAACAGTAGTGTAGTATGTTATATGTATAACAGCTCTGTTGAAAACTGCATACTGGGAACAGGCAGTAATCATTCGGGTGGCATAATGGGAAAAATAAACAAGAAAACAGCTAACAAAATTCTTGGTTACAACGTAAAATTAAACAATGTGACCTCCGATTCATCAAAGATGGGTGCATGGGTAGGATATTTGGCTACCGATGATACGACAACTTCTATCCAGTTCTCCGGCATGGCTATCTATGGTGAGGGATTCAGCAAAAACATAGGTAACTGGGATAGCGGAGCAACTCTCAACAACGCCAGCTTCGTATTTGCTGACTACATCGGCAAATGCAATGCCGACAGTGAAAACAGCACAATGGGTATTTCAGGCTTTAATTATAGCGAAGGCAATCATGTTGTAATGCCGAAATATCCTTTTGTCAACATCAACCCACAATCGAAAATGGGTACTTCAACAACAATCGATGAAGAGGGCAACGATGTGATAACGCAGGAAATAATCTCGGGCGACGGTGCAGTTCTTTACGGAGAGTCCGTATCTGACTATATCGGCAAAACCGCCGAAAAAACAATGGCGGCGAAGATATATGAGGATACAAAATTAACAGATACAGATGACGTTAATTATTCCCGTCGCTATACAACATTCAGCGATACGGCGATCAACGGCGAAAATACCATTGATTACTACATGAAACGCACTGTAAATGATGACGGCGACCGCATTTCAACTTACGGCACAGAGCGGGGAAGTCTGCCAAGCGGTGTTGACGATTTCGCAGTAGTCGTTATTGCAAATACAAATGATACAGAAACTACCAATCTGATAAACCGTTATATCCAGCTTGTGACAAATACAACCACGGATTATACTGAATCAAGCGAGTATTACGGCATAGAGGTTAACACCTGCGAGTACAGCGACGGAAAATTCGCTATTACTGATGCAACTCCAGGCTTGACGTGGAGATCAAGTTCCGGTACGTTTGCGTTGAATGGCACATATGCCGACTCAAAGAAAACGGATACGTTTACCCTTGTTGACGTTCAGTTCAAAGATCCGCTTAATACAGACAAGATAGCTTATCATCTTTATGTGCCTATTTATACGATCAAGCAGATGGAAGTGGATTTTTCTGTAGCGGTTAAGACGGGAACAACCTCCGTTTCATACAATAACGGCAGTGCTTCAACGGAATATTCTTCTTTAATGAACGCAAACGGCACTCACATCGACAGCCTTGAAACGTGGGTCACACATTATTTACGCTTTACTTACAGCGAAGATGATATTAATTCGCTGTTGAATGCAGGCAATGTTGATTGGAATCACAATAAGTTTGTGACCTTTAACACTCAGTCTGCCGGCGGTGATACAGAGGCAAGGCTTCCAGAAAGTACATTTATGGTACTTGTTGATCCGAACGGAAACTCTGATGAAGAGTATTATGCAAACGTAAATGATTTTGCAACTTACACTAATTCTTCCAATAAAGAGGGCTGGACAATAGATCTTACAAAATTCAAAAATGGGGAGGACAGTTTTAAGGTAAAGTCATTAAATACAGTTATTGCACGGAATCTGAATGTGGTTCAAAATGAAGGAAAAGGTTTATACAGTATCGGAACTGACGATGATTATGATGTTTATAGGGTAGATACAAACGGCACGGTACAATATTATAAGTATTCCGCTAATGGCGATGGAAACTATGATCTATCGGTAAGCGAATCCATAAATGAGGATTACTATATTAGTATGTATGTCCCGAAAGAATCGACCTATAACAATCAGCTTTACTATTATTCTATATATGGACCTTCCGAACTTTCAGGCGAAAAATCTGCAAAAGTCAACAATATAAACTTCTATAATGTTCTTGTGGCGGATCTTTATGAGCAGGAAACAACAAGCAGAATGACAGTTTCGCCTGACGACCAGCAGGTAAGCACATCAAATAAGACGATAACTGTAAAGCTGTCTACTTCTATCTCAATTAGGAATGACTATGCAATAGATCATCTTGCAAGTTCAAATCTGTATCATTCGTTCAATTTCTCACTGAATAGATATACTGAATCGGGAGTGACGAGCGAGATTGTCGGATTAGATGAGAATTCTGTAAAAGCAACATACAGTATAGGCAGTGAGGCTTCTATGAACAGTACAGTGGTAAATAAAAAGAATCTGCAAACCAATTATCTGAATATTGAAACTACTGAGATAATGAGTCAACTCCGAGAAGCTTCGAGAAATAACCAACCCTTTGAAATATACTCTTATGTTGAAATGGATTTTGACGAGAATAAGCTTGACGCCGAGTTTCCGCAGAAGGGTTCGGAATCTACGATAGGTGTTAATGTTTCAGCGTCATCTAACCTTGCATATGATTCTGAAAGACTGGCATATACAAGTATGTCAAAGGCTTTCGACACCGACGATCATTACTATTACCGTGAATCGGTCAATTCGGCAATTCTTTATTACTCTGCGGTAACTGAACTTGATGAGTACGAAAGCTACGGAAAGATGAGCCAGAACCAATCGAGGTTAGGTGTAAACGGTTATTGCTCCGATTTGTCGGAAATGCCGATTAATACTGCGGCGAAATATAATGTTTCGGCTATTGCTCCTGAGGATGTTGAGCTTGCTGAGAAATTACGCTTAACGATAATGCTTAGCAAAAAGACTGATACAATAAGCGACGGAAAAGTTGTCGGGGCGGAATATGAAATGGTAAATATGCTTAATTATTTATATCAGGACATTATTATAACATCGGGTAATAAATTTACGGAAACGTATTCGATTGCGCAATCGCAAAATTCGCTGGTAGTTGATATTCCTATCGAAAGCTGTGATTTTGAATCGGATATTTATAATATCGGTATAGCGTTCAAAGCAAAAACAGGAGAAGGTTTCACCGAATATGCAAATTACAAAATAACCTTGAGAACCGAGCTTATCAAGGAAGACGGCAATACCATTGAAAACAGCGGCGTAAGCGATTATGTTGTTTACACCAATGCCAAGGTTTATCCTACGGTTCTCACCAAAACTGGATAATTTTAGTGATTCGTGTTTATTCGGTTTATTAAAAGATCCAGCTTTTTTGGGGTGTTCAATTAAGTATTGTAAGAAAAACAATATTCAAACGGCAACAAAAGAAATAACGACCATACAAGAGTAGAAATACTTCTGTGTGGTCGTTTTTCTGAAGTAAAAGAATTTTCAAAAATTTTTATAAAGGGCATCACCAAATAATTTGTGTAAAAGTAAAATCATCCAATCAAACAAAGGCTT
>JBJERA010000035.1:0-3222 GCA_051882035.1 Hominimerdicola sp. | reverse complement strand
TGTAAACAAGAACGGCGATAAAATCAATACAAGACAGCTTGCGACAGAACTTGGCTGTCAGGTGGTTGAAATTTCTGCCTTGAAAGGTACGGGAATTAAAGAGGCGGCTGATGCTGCGGTTGAGGTTGCTCAGGAAAAGAAACCAATGATTCCTCAGCATTCTTTCAGCGGAGCTGTTGAACACGCAATCGCACACATCGAGGAGGCTGTTCTTCATGATATTCCAGATGAACAGCAAAGGTGGTATGCAATCAAAATCTTTGAAAGAGATGAAAAGGTTCTCGAAAAGCTTGAAATTTCCGATAAAACTAAGGCTCACATCGAAAAGGATATTTGTGCAGCTGAAAAGGAAATGGACGACGATTCGGAAAGCATTATCACCAATGAAAGATACATATACATTGCCTCAATAATTAAGGATTGTATCAAGAAAAAGAACAAAGGCGGTCTGACAACTTCGGATAAGATTGATAAAATAGTAACTAACAGATTTCTTGCTTTGCCTATTTTCGCAGTTATAATGTTTGTGGTTTACTATGTTTCGGTAACTACGGTGGGTGACTGGGTTACAGGTTGGACCAATGACGTTTTGTTTGGCGAATGGATTACCAACGGTGCAAATACTTTGCTTGACAAAATTAACTGTACAGAATGGTTGCAAAGTCTGATTGTTGACGGAATTATCGGTGGCGTTGGAGCTGTGCTGGGATTTGTTCCTCAGATGCTAGTTCTGTTTATCTTCCTTGCATTCCTGGAATCCTGCGGATATATGGCAAGAATAGCATTTGTAATGGACAGAATTTTCAGAAAATTCGGTCTTTCCGGCAAATCTTTTATTCCAATGCTTATTGGCACGGGCTGCGGAGTTCCCGGAATTATGGCAAGCCGTACTATTGAAAACGAACGTGATCGAAGAATGACAATTATGACCACAACATTTATTCCATGCGGAGCAAAACTCCCTATTATTGGTCTTATTGCAGGCGCTCTCTTCGATAATGCAGGCTGGGTCGCAACTTCCGCTTACTTCATTGGAATTGGTGCAATAATTATTTCAGGTATTATGTTGAAGAAAACAAAAATGTTTGCAGGAAATCCCGCACCGTTTGTAATGGAACTTCCTGCATATCATCTTCCAACTGTCGGTAATGTACTTCGCTCAATGTGGGAAAGAGGCTGGTCTTTCATTAAAAAGGCAGGAACCGTAATTCTTCTTTCGTCAATTATTCTATGGTTCTTGCAAGGCTTTGGCTTTGAAGATGGTTTCGGTATGGTTGATGACCTAAATAATTCACTTCTTGCTAAAATCGGTAATATGTTTGCATGGATATTTGCTCCGCTTGGCTGGGGTGAATGGAAGGCTGCTGTTGCTACTGTTACAGGACTTATCGCAAAGGAAAATGTTGTTGCTACATTTGGTCAGCTATTCAATTTTGCCGGTGAGGTTTCAGAAAACGGTGATGAAATCTGGGGTGCAGTAGGTGCATATTTTACTTCACTTTCAGCATATTCATTCCTTATTTTCAATCTTCTCTGTGCACCTTGCTTTGCGGCTATGGGAGCTATCAAGAGAGAAATGAATAATGCAAAATGGACAGCTTTTGCAATCACATATCAGTGTCTGTTCGCATATGCAGTTTCCCTTTGCGTATATCAGATTGGTTCGGCTATCTCAGGCGATCTTAATGTAATAGGTCTTATTGCATCAATACTTATTATTGCATTTGTTATTTTCATGCTTGTAAAACCTTACAAAGAAAGCGATAAGCTTGACATAAGAGTAACTGCATAAAGGAGGATTTTTATGGAGGCATACGCAGGCTCGATAATCGTGGCATTAATTCTTACATTTATAATAGTATTAGTTATAATGAATATGATAAAAGCTAAGAAAAAAGGAAAAAGCTCTTGCGGTTGTAACTGCGGCTGCTGTCCTAATTCTACTCTTTGTCATAGCAAAACTAAATAATTATTTTTACAGCTCACATATCTTTCTTATTTGTTATATTTCAGTGTAAATATATGATTAAATAAAAGGAAAGTGGGCTGTATTTTTTTAGGAAACACATTGCTAAATACTAAAAAACATGGTATGTTAAGTATTTGTAAACTGTTATTTTTATGCTTGTTTTTTATATGTATGATTGTTATAATATAATTATATAAATTTATTATAGCAGGAGGTCTGATTATGTGTACAAGCATTGGTATGAAAACCGCAGATTTTTACTTTGGCAGAAACATGGATTTGGAATACGAATTTGGCGAGCATGTTGTGATTACTCCAAGAAATTATCCATTTAATTTTAGAAAAGCGGGTGAGATGAAGTGTCATTATGCAATAATTGGCATGGCGTCTGTTGTTGAGAATTATCCGCTGTATGCTGATGCCGGAAATGAATACGGACTTTGTATGGCAGGACTTAATTTTCCTGATAATGCTTATTATCCGTCAGAGGAAAGTTCTGTAAAATATAATGTATCTCCATTTGAGCTTATACCTTTTGTATTAGGCAAGTGCAAAAATGTTGAAGAGGCAAGAAAACTGCTTTTGAATACTCAGCTTGTTGACATACCTTTCAGTAAAGATATACCTGTTGCGACTTTGCATTGGCATATTGCAGATAAAAATAGTTCGATTGTTCTTGAATCTACAAAAGACGGTATGAAAATTTATGATGACCCTGTAAATGTTCTGACGAACAATCCTACTTTTGATTTTCATATAACAAATCTTGCACATTATCAAAACCTAACTGTTGGTTTTCCGGAAAATTGTTTAAGCAAATATGATGAAATACAGTCTTTCGGAAAAGGTTTAGGCAGTTTCGGACTTCCGGGTGATTTTTCTCCGACCTCACGTTTTGTAAAATCCGCATATCTTATTATGAACTCAGTTTGTGAGGAGGACGAAGAAAGCAGTGTTTCGCAATTTTTCCATTTGCTTGACTCGGTTGCAGTTGTCAGAGGAAGTATTGATTTGCAGAATAAACTTTCTTATTGCACCACATATTCAAGCTGTATAAACGCAGATAAGGGAATTTATTACTATAAAACTTATTCAAATAATAGCTTGACTGCTGTAAAAATGAATAATGAAAATCTTGACGATTGTTGTTTAAAAGAGTTTCAGCTAGCAAAATCTCAGGCAGTTACTTGGGCGAATTAAGGCTCTGCGAAAAAATTTCTGTAAAAACGAAAACTATGATAAAAACGTTATAT
>JBJERA010000034.1:0-3232 GCA_051882035.1 Hominimerdicola sp. | reverse complement strand
AAGCCCCTTGCTTTTATCTCTGAAATATTCGTTTGCAAGTGTTTCTCTGTCATATTCCCAATGTCCCAGAAGGAAAAAGTTTCGCTCTGCCTTGTCGGAGACTACGTGTACTCCTGCCTCGTAGGATTCGGCAACCACAATCAAATCGGAAACTTTTTCAATATCTTCTCGTCTGACTTCTGTATGCCGTGAGTGAGGGCAGTGGAAAACATCGCCGAATCCCTTCAAAAGCAAGCTTTCAGGGTAGTCAATGTGGTGCTTGAAATTGCCGAACATTTTTTGCGGAATTTCATATTTAGGTACACCATAATGATAATAAAGCCCTGCCTGCGCTCCCCAGCATATATGAATCGTGGAGAAAACATTGGTTTTTGACCACTCAAAAACTCTGCAAAGCTCCTCCCAGTAGTCAACTTCCTCATATTTAAGCAGTTCGATGGGTGCACCAGTGATAATCAAGCCGTCATATCGGTTTTCTTTTACCTCGTCGAAATCCTTGTAAAAAGCAAGCATATGCTCCTGAGGAGTATTTTTGGAGGTGTGGCTGGACATTTGTACTAGGTCAATATCAACGTGCAGGGGAGTGTTGCTCAAAAGCCGTAAAAGCTGAGTTTCCGTAGCAATTTTGTCGGGCATCAGGTTGACAATGGCAATTTTCAGCGCACGAATATCCTGATGGTCGGCACGGTCATTAGGAATAACAAATATATTTTCGTCCTCCAAAGTCTGAAACGCAGGAAGGTCGTTTGGTATCTTAATCGGCATATAATTCCCACCTTTAAATTATACTCTAAAAAAATATTATAACACTTTTTTTGACTTAAATCAACGTTATAACAGATATGTTCACGGTTTATTTATTTTTTGCAGATAAGTTTTTCCGCATATAAGAAAGGGCGAACCAAGTCCGCCCTTTCTTTATCAAAAATAAATTCACTTCATATCCTGAATTATGTATGGCAGTTCAATTTTGAAACAAGCTCCGCCCTCGTAAAGATTTTCAACAGAAATTTTGCCGTTGCACAAATCGAGAATTTTTTTTACAAGAGCAAGTCCCAAACCGTTGCCCTCGGTGGCTCTTGACTGGTCACCCTGATAAAATTTTTCAAAAATCTTATCCTGTGCTTCTTTGGAGATACCGGGACCACTGTCAGAAATCTTAGCTACGATTCCCATTTCGCCTCTGTAAAGCTGAACCTTGATTTCTCCGCCCTCAGGAGTAAATTTTATTGCATTGTTGATAACATTCTGCCACACTTGTCCCATAAGCTCTGCATTTCCAATATAAGTAATATCTTCAAGCTCAATGTCAAGATTAATATTTTTCTTTGACCATTCAGGTTCAAGAATAAGAATAATGTTTCTGATTTGTTCGTCCAGTGAGAAACGTACTTTTTTGCCAACGGAAGTCTGATTTTCAAGCTTGGTGAGTTTGAGAATATTGCCCGACATTTTTGTCAGACGATTAGTTTCGTCAATAATAATCTGAGTATATTCCTGCTGATCTTCTTTTGACAGGTTTTCATCCTGCAACAGCTTTGCAAAGCCCTGAATTGAAGCCAACGGAGTTTTAAACTCATGAGAAACACTAGAAATAAAATCTCCTCGTAAAGTTTCAATTCCCGAAAGTTCCTCTGCCATTTTGTTGAAGTTTCTGGCAAGTATACTAAAATCCTTATCATTAGGAATACGGACTCTTACAGAAAAGTTTCCCCTTGCAACCTCTGATGTGGCTCGGCTCAATTCTCTGATAGGACGCATAATGGTTTTTCCTACAAAAGATGTAATTATCGTACCAATAAGCACGCAAGCAACAAAAGCAACAATGATGACAAGCAACATGATAGTATACATATTGTCGCGGGAAAGACTATCCATTTTGTAGTATTTATCATATATTTTAACAATCATTATTATATTGGGAAGAATACTGTCTTCATCAATAATGCAGTAGCCTTTTTCATTGAGTTCAAGATTATTGTCAAGAACATAGTCATCATATTTATCCAAATTTATCACTGAAAATGAAGAATTGTTGACCAAATAAATAATTTCATCAGCTGTATATCCGCTGTTGCCGGCAAGTTTGTTTATAGAATTAGCAGTACTTGTAAGCTGTTGTTTTGAGCTTTCCTTCATTATGGGGCTAAATACCAAAAAAAGAATAGTTATTGATATTATAGCCGAAATTCCCATAACTATAAAAAACATAAGCGATATTTTAAATTGCAGAGTGGTTTTCAAAACATTCTGCCTCCCTTAATCATTTTATAACCGCCTTGTATCCAAGACCTCTTACAGTTACAATTTCAAAATCACCGCAGGTTTTGTAACGTTCTCTCAAACGCTTGATGTGAACATCAACCGTTCGTTCGTCAACTTCCTTTTCCATGCCCCAAAGCTCGTCAAGAAGCTGTCTGCGGGTAAAAATTTTGTTAGGGTAGGATAGCAATTTGAACAACAGCATAAATTCCTTTTGAGGAATAGTTTCACTTTGTCCGCCCTGAAAACAAACACTTTGAGCGTCATAATCAAGGGTACAGCTGCCCACAGTAAGAGCGTGTTCGGACGCCATTTTTGAACGCCTAAGCAAAGCACCTACCCGCAGAATCATTTCATTTATATCAATAGGCTTGACCATATAATCGTCAGTTCCTGCGGAAAAGCCCTTCTGCTTATCCTCAAAAGTTTCCTTAGCGGTGACCATAAGAATCGGCAGTTCATAGCCTGCACGTCTTAACTGTCTTGTCAGCTCGTAGCCGTCCATATTCGGCATCATAACATCTGAAATAATTAAATCAATATTAGTTTTTTCAAGCATATCAAGAGCGTCAAATCCGTCGTTTGCAGTAACAGGTTGGTAGCCGTGCTGTTTAAGAGCGGCGGACATAAGTTTACGCAAGCTTGAATCGTCCTCAACAACTAAAATTTGAAACATAATCAAGAATCCTTTCTCAGTTTTTCCCCCATGGCATCTATTATATATTATATTTGTGAACTGACAATTAAATTTTTATGATTTTTAAGAAACTTCAAAAAAAGCCCTAAAATTCATTTTCGGTTCATATTGGGATGTTATTATATATACATCAAAAGGAACAAGTTTGATAACGGGTAAAGCTTAAAGGTTCGGCAGAACTTCCTTTTCTCTCCAATGTGATTCCCCCAAGTCACAAAAGTCTGCGGATTTTTAGGTTTTACCGATTATCAAAACCTTTCATAATTCTATAAT
>JBJERA010000033.1:0-14527 GCA_051882035.1 Hominimerdicola sp. | reverse complement strand
AGAGTGGGTTTCAAACAATATTGAGGCGGATACTTTGGATAAAGAATGATTTTCACCAATATCAGTCTTTTTGCATAAGATAAAGCAGACTATCAAATCCGACGGATCGTACGGATAAAAAGGAGAAGACTGCTATGCAAAAACTGATAATTCATGGGGGAAAGAAAATCAGCGGAGAGGTCGTTGTGCAAGGGGCTAAAAACAGCGCTTTGCCTCTGCTTGCAGGCTGTGCGCTTTGCGGTTCAGAGGCGGTTTTACATAACTGTCCTGAATTATCAGACGTTTTTGCCGCTTGCAGAATATTATCTCATTTGGGGTGTAAAGTTCATTGCAGAGACGGTACGGCTGTGGTAAATTCCCGAAATATTATAAATTCCGATATTCCCGATGAGCTTATGAGAGAAATGCGTTCTTCAATCGTATTTCTGGGAGCGATTCTGGGCAGAACCGGGCAATGCAGGCTTTCGTTTCCGGGAGGCTGCGAGCTTGGGCCAAGACCTATTGATATGCACATTTCAGCATTAAAACAAATGGGAGTTAAAATCACCGAAGAATATGGAACTCTTGATTGCAAGTGTCCCCACGGTTTGAAAGGAGCAAAAATAAATCTTTCGTTTCCGTCTGTGGGAGCAACGGAGAATATCATGCTGGCGGCGGTGCTTGCCAAAGGCGATACTGTTATTTATAATGCGGCGAGAGAGCCTGAGATATGCGATTTGGCAGGCTTTTTGAATGCCTGCGGAGCGAAAATCAGCGGCTGCGGTTCGGGAACGGTTTATATTACGGGTGTAAACGACCTTCATGGCTGTGAGTATACGGTGATGCCTGACAGAATTGCGGCGGCAACGCTTATGGGTGCGGCGGCGATTACCGGAGGAGAGCTTGATATAAGAAAGGTCAGACCGCAGGATATTCAGGCGGTTTATCCCGTTTTTGAACAAATGGGCTGCGATGTTTTTGTTTATGAGGACAGAATTTTTATAAGCTGTAAAAAGCCGTTGAAAGCTGTAAAAAATATAAGAACAATGCCTTATCCGGGATTTCCTACCGATGCTCAGGCGATTGTGATGGCTGTTCTCACAAAGGCGAAAGGCACAAGCGTTATTGTAGAAACTATTTTTGAAAATCGCTATCGCCATGTAGATGAGCTTATAAGAATGGGAGCGGATATAAAATCCGAAGGAAAGGTTGCCGTAATCGAGGGCGTAAGCAGTCTTTACGGTGCAAAGGTTCGTGCAACCGATTTAAGAGGCGGCGCAGCGCTTATGCTTGCGGGATTCGGTGCAGAGGGAGAAACATCTCTCGGCAATATTCAGTTGATTGACAGAGGTTACGAAAAGCCTGAAAAGTGCTTTTCTCAAATAGGCGCAGATATTAAGAGAATTAATTATTAGTAAGTTTAAGGAAAGATAAAAATGAAAGACGTTATCAAAACTCAGCATCACGTTCAGGAGGTTAAAACCATTCACGGCAGAAAAGTGGAGGTCAACCGCCGTAAAAGACGTAATAATATGAAAGGCTATTATGCTCTTGCATTTGTTTTTGCAGGTATCATTTTAGCTGCGCTTTGTCTTACCGTATTTTTTAATATTGACAAAATTCAGGTTGAGGGAGTAACTCTTTATAGAAACGACCAGATTTTAGCCGTAGGCGGAGTTTCCAAAGGCGATAATCTGGTCAGAACAGATACCAATATTATCAAGGAAAGACTGGAAAAAACTCTTGTTTATCTTGACGAGGTGCAGGTGGAAAAAGCATATCCGTCGGGGATTGTAATTAAATGTACAGAAGCTGAAAAATCGGCGGATATTTTGTGCGATGATACCTATTATGTTCTTTCTTATTCGGGAAAAATTCTTGAAGCTAAAAACGGCAGACCTACGGGGAATATTCCCGTTGTAAAAGGATTCGACCTTACAAGCAAAAACGTGGGCGACGCTCTTGCATCTGAGGACGAATACAAGGCGGAAGTTCTTAATAATCTCTTGCAGAATATGAAGGATTGCGGTTTTGAGAATATAGTTGAAATTGATATTTCTTATCGTTCAGATATAGTTCTGAATTATGACAACAAAATTGAAATCAAGCTTGGAAGTTCCGCTGATATGGAATATAAGCTCAGCTATCTGAAAGCTGTTATTGATAATAAGCTTGCTAAGTCCTTTGAGGGAACGCTGGTTTACAACGGTGCGGAAAGTGGTATTTCTGCAATCCCGAAAAGTTCTTCAAGCGTTTCAGCGTCAAGCTCGGAATCGTCAGATGAGTCAAGCCTTGCTGAGAATTCGGAAAATACCGAGGATACAACCGATACTCAGTATGACGATAGTCAGACAACTGATGAAAACGGCTATTCAGAGCAGGATACAGTTCATGACGCTTACGGAAATCAGACATATGAACAGCCGACTTATACAACCGAAACTACTTATAATAATTATGGTTATTAAATTGTGTAGTATTGACAAAAATTTAGTAGAAAATTATCTGTTAATTGATAATTAATAAAAAATTTAATAACTGCACATTTAAGCGCTTTACATTTTCGGCAATTTGTGATAAGATATTAATATATCTATTTGTGTGTTTAATGAGATATGAAGGTATAGCATAAAAATAAATCGTTTGCCGTGCCGTTTATGAGTAAAATATAAAATTATGGAGATTTGAAAATTAGCTTAGGAGGACGTCTATTATGAGTTATGAATTTGTACAAGAGCCGGTTGTCGGCGCAAAAATAAAGGTTATCGGTGTCGGCGGCGGCGGCGGAAACGCACTCAACGGTATCGCTCAGGCAGGTATTCAGGGAAATGTAGAATATATTGCAGTTAATACTGATATTCAGGCACTGAAAAAATCTGCTGCTGACAAACAGATTCAGATAGGCGCAAAGCTTACTCATGGTCTTGGTGCAGGTGCAAAGCCTGAAATCGGCGAGGCTTCTGCTCAGGAAAGCAAGGAAGAAATCTGTGAGGCTATTCAGGACGCTGACATGGTGTTTATTACTGCCGGAATGGGCGGCGGAACAGGTACAGGCGCTGCTCCGGTAGTTGCTGAAATTGCTCAGTCACTTGACAAGCTTACTATCGGCGTTGTTACAAAGCCTTTTAAGTTTGAGGGTGCTAAGAAGTATGAGAGAGCTGAAAAGGGTATCGAAGCTCTTATTCAGCACGTTGACGCTTTGATTGTCATTCCTAACCAGAATCTTATCACTAATGATATGAAGCTTACAATGAAGCAGTCTTATGCTATTGCTGATGAGGTACTAAAAACTGACGTTATTGCTATTGCTGAAATTATTACAAGACATGATGAAATCAACGTTGACTTTGCCGACGTTACTACTATTTTGAAGGGTGCCGGCAGAGCTCATATTGCTATCGGTCACGGCGAAGGCAAGGATAAGGTTCAGGATATTGTTAATCAGGTTATCAAGTCTGATATTCTTGAAACTTCTATTAAGGGAGCAAGACGTCTTATTGTTAATGTTACAATGAGTGAGGATCTGCTTATCAGTGATATGGACGAGCTTACTGCTGCTATTGCTGACGCTGCTGATGACGGAGCAGAAATCATCTTTGGTAATGGCACAATGGCTGATGCTGCCGACTGCATGGACGTAACTGTTATTGCCGCTGATTTTGCTGATAATGAACCGGTTCAGGAACAGTCTCCTGTTTATACATCAAATTTCGGTACAGCAAGAGTGGCTGATGACGCTAAGGCTGATGCAGAGGCTATGCACAAGGCTGGCGTTAAGGCTGCTGCAAATCCAAATTATTATGATGATATTTTTAATATCTTCAAGAAATAATTGATTTAAATATGCTTTTAAAGGCGAATCATGTAAAGTGATTCGTCTTTTGTGCAATAATGACAATTTGCAGCAAGTCTGATTGTCCAAGCTATATAAGAATTTGAAGTAAGAAAATTTTTTCGGCTTTTTCCCTTGAATTTTGTAGGGTGATTTGTTATAATTATTGTGTAGCGTATTTTGGTGATCGAAAATTTTTATATAATAATAAAATTAATTAAATTTTGCAAAAGGTGTTGCAATTTTATTAAAAATGTAGTATAATAATATTAATCAATAGAATTTATGGAGGTACGATATATGGCTAGCAATGGATATTTGAGAACGGTAAGAGTCGGCGGTTTCGATAAGCAGGACGTTCTTGCTTATGTTGATGACCTTACTTCTAAAATTTATACACTAGAATCTCAGGTGAACGACCAGAATGAAACTATTGAACGTCTTGAAAAACAGCAGGGAGGCGCTCAGGCTCAGGATTTTGAGGGTAAAAAGGAACTTGAAAAAAAAGTTGAAGACGCTAAGAACAAGGTTGCGGAGCTTATGGCTTCTACCGATACAATGAAGGTAAGAATTGCTGATTTTGAGCAGCAGGTTCAGGAAAAGGACGCTGAAATTGAACAGCTTAAAAGTGAGATTGAGGATTTGAAGGAGAAGCTTGCTTCTGCTGAAACAAATGCTACTGCGGCTGCAACTCCTGCTTTTGACTTGGGCAGCGTATTTATTGAGGCTCAGAATACCGCTAATAAGGTTGTTCAGGAGGCTAAGAAGGCTGCTAAGCAGATGGAAGATGATGCTAAGCTTCTTCAAACTCAGGTTCTTGACGAGGCTAACGCTCAGGCTGAAAAGCTTGTTACAAGCGCTCAGACTGAGGCTGAGAATACTCTCGCTACTGCTAAAGCTAGTGCAGATGCTTTGACTGCCGCTGCTACAAAGCAGGCTGACGAAGTTACTTCTGCCGCTAATGAGGAGGCTTCTGCTACAAGAGCTGCCGCTAATGAGGAGGCTGCTAAGCTGCTTTCTGACGCTAAGAATCAGGCTTCTGTCATTAAATCACAGTCCGCTGATTTGAGAGAATCTGTTAAGACTCAGTTCACTTCACTCAGCGAAACTGTTCAGCAGTTGGTTACTGCTCTTAACGACCTTTACGGAAACAGCATTGGTACTGTAAATAATGCAAGAAATCTTATTGATGATGGTCTTGCTCTTGTTGAGGACGAGGAAGAGGAAGAATAAGATTACATAAAATGCGTGTGTTTTTGCAGTACGCATTTGAAAGTTTATAAAATATGCGAAGTTGTTGCTTTTGGAGGGCTTTGTGCGGAGGATTCCGCTTGCTGTGGCTAACGACTGTTACGGCGATATTTTCAAAAGCGACAATCAGCGATCAGCTTGATAGTAAAATTTTGCCGTATACATTTTTGTATACGGCATTTTGTTATTTTGATAATATTTCGTAATCTTTTGGTTAAAATAGCAATAAGAAAGCTTAAAAATATGTAGGTTATCACAAAAATATTGCACATTTTGTTTTATTTTCTGCAAAAGCTTGACAAAAAGATTTTAAAATGTTATGATATAGTTACATCAGATGGTATGATGAGGGGCGGTTATCTTGGGCAAAAACCTGGCGGATTTGTATAAGCGGCTTTCAGACGAGGAGCTTGCTTTGAGTGCAAAAACCGACAAGGCGGCTGTTACCGAGTTGATTGCCAGATATATTTGTTCGATTGAGTATTTGGCGAATAAATATTGTCCTGCGTCGGCTGACGACCTTATGCAGGAGGGGTTTATGGGGCTTTTAAAAGCTGTAAAAACCTATAATCCCCATAAAAATGTTAAGTTTGTAACTTATGCGGCGGTTTGTATTAAGAATAAAATGCTGTCGGCTGTTAAGAAAAACAGCATGATTGCGGATATTCCCGAAGAGGAATTGGAGGAACGTTTTTTTTACGACTCTGAGGAAATTCCTGAGAATATTATCATTCAGAACGAACGCATGAGTGAAATTTATGACAAGATTTCTTTGACTCTTTCGGAGCAGGAGTGGCAGGTATTTCAATTGTTTTTAACTGGTATGTCTTATAATCAAATGGCATTAAACTTGGGTGTGTCTGTAAAGGCTGTGGACAATGCAATGCAAAGGGTTAGGCGTAAATTAAAATCATTATTGAGATAACGGTTCAATTCAAATCAATTTATGGCCGTATAGCTTAATTGCAGAGCGTTGTTTTACAAAGGTGTCGGTGCAAGTCCGACTAGGCACATTTTATTTTTAAGAGGTATCGATTATGTACGAAGACAAGACATTAGTATGCAAAGACTGCGGAAACGAGTTTGTTTTCACAGCAGGCGAGCAGGAGTTTTATGCTGAAAAAGGTTTCGTAAACGAGCCACAGAGATGTAAGGCTTGCAGAGACGCTAGAAAGGCTGCTGCAAAGGGTGACAGACAGTCATTTACAGCTGTATGTGCTTCATGCGGCGGAGAGGCTGTAATTCCATTCAAGCCAAGAGAGGACCGTCCTGTATATTGTAGCGAGTGCTTCGCTAAGATGAAGGAGCAGCAGTTCTAATATTTTGTAAATTAAGGGCTATCCGTTTGGGTAGCTCTTTTTCGTATGAGAAAAAAGTTTGGAATTTTATAAAAAATACTTGACAAGATACAAAAAATAGTATATAATATTTTTGTAAAAGAGAGTAGCTGGCAGGGTGAAACCTGTTTATGTTTGCGTCAATACGGTCTTTTGACCCGCTTCATATCTAAACGGCGAGACTTTTATTGAAATAATTGCGTTAGTGCAGTTCTTCCAATAAATGTCTTGCCATTTTTTGTATACTGCACTTTGCGACAGTAAAGCGTGGTGAAAAAATTGCGAATAGTCAGCGTAGTATTGGATAGGAACGAGCGAAAATAAATAAAAGCTTGAAGGACAAAAGACAATAAACAAAGCGAAAAGCATAAAAGAAAAATTGAAATTAAAGGTTGTGATTTATTTATGGCTATGCAGTATCAGAAGCCTATTGATGAGCTGTATAAGGAGTTCGGGTCGGGGCAGAACGGTCTGACTACCGAGCAGGCGGTAAAAAACATTGAAAAGTACGGTAAAAATGCGATTGCCGAGGGCAAAAAGAAATCAGTTCCGATGATTTTCCTTGAACAGTTTAAGGATTTTCTGGTAATTATTCTTATTATTGCTGCGATTGTATCTGCGTTTGCTAAGGATATTGAAAGCTGTATTGTAATCCTTGTAGTTATAACAATGAACGCTATTCTGGGTACTATTCAGACGGTAAAGGCGGAGAAATCTCTTTCTAACCTTAAAAAGCTTTCTTCTCCAACTGCAAAGGTTATCCGTAACGGCGAAAAGGTAGTTATTCCTTCCGAAGAAGTTGCTGTGGGCGATTTGCTTGTAATTGAGGCCGGCGACCAGATTTGCGGCGATGGACGGCTTGTTGAGTGTGCGTCGGTTCAGGTTAATGAATCAGCTCTTACGGGTGAAAGCCTGAACATTGACAAGAACACCGATGAAATCAAGGAGGAAACTCCTCTTGCTGAAAGAAAGAACATGGTATATTCAGGTTCTTTCGTAACTTATGGCAGAGGTACAGTTCTTATTACCGATGTTGGTATGGATACCGAGGTTGGTAAAATTGCTTCACTTATTCAGAATGCTTCCGAACGACAGACTCCTTTGCAGAAAACTCTTGATGATTTCGGCAAAAAGCTTTCTATTGCTATTCTTGTAATTTGTGCAATCGTATTTGGACTTTCACTTGTTCGTGCAGACGTTGTAAACTTTGATGCTGTAATGGATTCAATGATGTTTGCAATCGCTCTTGCTGTTGCGGCTATTCCTGAGGCTTTAAGCTCAATCGTAACTATCGTGCTTTCATTCGGTACTCAGAAAATGTCAAAGGAAAATGCTATCATCAGAAAATTGCAGGCTGTTGAAGGCTTAGGAAGCGTTTCTATTATTTGTTCCGATAAAACAGGTACTCTTACTCAGAATAAGATGACTGTCAGAAAAATAATGACAGAGGGCAGAATTATCGACACAGACGCTGTTGACATCAATGAAGATTTGCAGAAAGTGATCACTACTGCCATGGTTCTTTGTAACGACTCGTCTTGCAAGGACGGCGTCGAAATAGGTGACCCTACTGAAACCGCTCTTATTAACTTTGCTGCAAAGCTTGGTCTTGACTCGGATAAAATCAGAGCAAGCCTGCCGAGAATTTCTGAAATTCCTTTTGATTCCGACAGAAAGCTTATGTCCACACTTCATAATATTGATGGTGAGAACGTAATGTATGTCAAGGGTGCGGCAGACGTACTTATTGACAGAATTACAGCTTCTGAGGAAGAAAAGGCTGTTATTACTGAAAGAGTTGCGGAACTTTCCGAAAAAGGTCTGCGTATTCTTGCGTTTGCTCAGAAAAAGACAACTAAGACTTCAATCGGCATAGAGGACGAGGACGGTCTTGAATTTATCGGTCTTATCGCTATGATGGACCCGCCGAGAGTTGAGTCTAAGGACGCGGTTTATGAATGTAAGCAGGCAGGTATCAAGCCTGTAATGATTACAGGCGACCATATAGTTACTGCATCTGCCATCGCTCGTGAAATCGGTATTCTTGATGAAGGCTCAAAAGCTGTGGAGGGTGCAGAACTTGACAAGTATTCCGACGAAGAGCTTAAAGATTTCGTTAAGGACAAGGCAGTTTATGCGAGAGTTACTCCTGAGCATAAAATCCGTATCGTTAAAGCATGGCAGGCTAACGGATGTATCGTTTCAATGACAGGTGACGGCGTAAACGACGCACCGGCTCTGAAACAGGCTGACGTAGGCGTTGCAATGGGTATTACAGGTACAGAGGTTTCCAAAGATGCTGCTGCAATGGTTCTGGCAGACGATAACTTTGCAACTATTGTAAAGGCTATCAAGAACGGACGTAACATTTACGAAAACATTAAAAAGTCTATTTTGTTCCTGCTTTCAGGTAACTTTGCAGGTATTATTGCTGTACTTTTCAACTCTTTGGCGGGACTTCCTGCTCCGTTTGCGGCAATTCATCTGCTGTTTATCAATCTGCTGACAGACTCACTTCCTGCTATCGGTCTTGGACTTGAACCTCATTCCGACAGCGTTATGAAAGAAAAGCCGAGAAATGCAAACGAGTCGATCCTCACACGTTCATTCCTCGGAAAAATAAGCCTTTGGGGTATTGTAATCGCTATTGCCACTATTGCGGCTTATCTTATCGGTAATAAGACAAGTTCTGAGGTTGCTATGACAATGGCATTCGCAACACTCTGTTCCGCAAGATTATTCCACGGTTTCAGCTGTAAGAAGGACGGCGCAGTTTTGTTCTCAAAGGAAATGTTCAACAACAAATTCGGAATTATGGCATTCCTTGCAGGTATGCTGTTCCTGAATCTTGTACTGTTTGTTCCAGGTCTTAAAGGCTTGTTCAAGATCGCTGAGCTTTCCGGTATGCAGGCTCTTACAATTTATCTGCTGAGCTTTGGTTCAATGCTTGTGATACAGCTTATCAAGTTCATTTTCTTCTCTGAAAAGAAAGGCAATTAATATATAAAAATCGGGCAGATAAAATCATCTGCCCGATTTGCTATAATTTTAAGTATAACAAAGCGCCGTCAAAAGACTATTATCAGTCTGATGACGGCGCTGTTATTTTTTATTTACAGGTTTGTATAACCCATAAGACTTTCGTCAACTTCTCTTGCTGCATCTCTGCCCTCACGGATAGCCCATACTACAAGGGACTGTCCTCTGCGCATATCGCCTGCAACAAATACGTTCTCAACATTTGTTGCATGACCGTTTTCGGAAGTTGCAACGTTTGTTCTTGCATTTACATTTACACCGAATGCCTTTGTAACATATTCCTGACTTCCTAAGAATCCTGCTGCAATAAGTACCAAATCAACATCAACCTTGTACTCACTGCCTTCAACCTCTTTCATGACCATTCTTCCTGATTCAGGGTCTTTCTCAAAGGCAAGCTTTACAAGAATTGCACTCTTTAAATTGCCCTTTTTGTCAGAAATAAATTCCTTTACAGTAGTCTGATAAACTCTTGGGTCGCTGCCGAATACACCGATAGCCTCCTCCTGACCGTAGTCTGTTTTGCAGACTCTCGGCCACTGCGGCCATGGGTTATCATCAGTTCTCTGGTCAGGAAGCTTAGGCATCATTTCAAGCTGAATAACGCTCTTTGCACCGTGACGGATACTTGTTCCTACGCAGTCATTGCCTGTATCGCCGCCGCCGATAACCATAACTTTCTTACCTTTGGCAGAAATATGATTTTTATCGGTAAGTCCGCCGTTAAGCAAAGCCTTTGTTGTGGATTTGAGGAAATCTACTGCAAAGTAAATTCCTTTTGCTTCTCTGCCTTTGACATTGATATCTCTCGGATTGGAAGCTCCGCAAGCCAGAACTACTCTGTCATATTCCTTTAAAAGCTGTGCAGGAGTAATATCTTTACCCACATTTACTCCGCATCTGAACTCGATTCCCTCGGCAGTCATTATGTCGATCTTACGCTGAATAATGTGCTTTTCCAGCTTCATATTAGGAATTCCGTACATGAGAAGTCCGCCCGGTCTGTCCTCTCGCTCAAAAACAGTTACGCTGTGACCTCTCTGATTAAGCTGGTCGGCAGTTGCAAGTCCCGAAGGACCTGAACCAATTACCGCAATTTTTTTGCCTGTTCTTACCTGAGGTATTTTCGGATCGCATAGACCCTTGTCGTAAGCGTTCTCGATAATTCCAAATTCATTAGCCTTGGTTGTAACAGATTTTCCGTTTGCACCGCAGGTACAAGCAGCCTCGCACAATGCAGGACACACTCGGGAAGTGAATTCAGGGAAGTTATTTGTCTTGTGAAGTCTGTAATAAGCCTGTTCCCAAGCACCCTGATAAATCAAATCATTCCATTCAGGAATAAGGTTATTAAGCGGACAGCCTGAAAAAGCATTACCGATTTTCATTCCTGCCTGACAGAACGGCACACCGCACTCCATACAGCGTGCACCTTGCTTTTGCTGTTCCTCTTTTGAAAGAGGAATGTGAAATTCTTTAAAATTCTTAATACGTTCGGAAACTGAAAGTGCCTCAGCGTCCTCACGTTCATACTCTAAAAATCCTGTTGGCTTTCCCATTTTGTATCCCTCCTATTACTTATTGTTTATAATCTGATAGAATGCCTCAATCTGAGCCTGCTCGGTGCTTAGACCTTTTTCCTCCATAGAGGCAATAGCAGACATCATCTTTTTGTAATCATGAGGAATAATCTTCTTGAACTTAGGCAGATACTCATCAAAATTATCAAGGATCATCTTACCCTTTACAGAACCAGTTGCCTTAACGTGTTCCTCAATAAGCTCTTTAAGTTCGATTATATCGTACTTTTCCTTAACCTCGGAAACCAGAATCATTTCCTTGTTGAGCTTTGTGTACAAATCTCTATGCTCGTCGAGAACATAAGCAACACCGCCTGACATACCTGCGGCAAAGTTCTTTCCGGTCTGACCGAGAATTACTACACGTCCGCCTGTCATGTACTCACAGCCGTGGTCGCCTACGCCTTCCGCAACAGCGACTGCGCCTGAGTTTCTTACGCAGAAACGTTCGCCTGCAACACCGTTGATGAATGCCTTACCGCTTGTGGCACCGTAAAGTGCAACGTTACCGATAATAATGTTGTCCTCAGCCTTGAAGGTTGACCCCTTTGGAGGATAAACTACAAGCTTGCCTCCTGAAAGTCCCTTGCCGAAGTAGTCGTTTGAATCACCTGAAAGTTCAAGTGTAAGACCGTTAGGGATAAACGCACCGAAACTCTGTCCGCCTGAACCGTTGCAGATGATCTTAAATGTATCGTCTTCAAGAGTGTTGTAATATTTTTTCGTAATTTCAGAACCGAGCATTGTACCGAATGTACGGTCTGTATTCTTAACGTCAACAGTAATAGTCTTAGACTCGCCTGTTTCGATATTATTCTTGAATTCTTTCAAAAGAACCTTTTCGTCAAGAGTATTTTCAAGCTGGAAGTCATACTTGTTCTTCTTGTTGTACTCAATAGTTTCAGACTTATATGTTGCATTGATAATATTTGAAAGGTCGATTTCCTTAGCATTTCCGCTGATTTCAGCCTTTGGCTTGATAAGGTCGATACGTCCTACAAGCTCGTCAACAGTCTTAACGCCAAGCTTAGCCATATATTCACGAAGTTCGCTTGCAACGAAAATCATGAAGTTCATTACATACTCAGGTTTACCCATAAACTTCTTTCTCAGTTCAGGGTTTTGCGTTGCAACGCCGAACGGACAAGTGTCAAGGTTACAAACTCTCATCATAGCGCAGCCGAGGGTTACCAGCGGAGCAGTAGCAAAGCCATATTCCTCAGCACCGAGGATTGCAGCGATTGCAACGTCACGACCAGTCATAAGCTTTCCGTCTGTTTCGATAACAACCTTGTTTCTCAGTCCGTTCATAATCAATGTCTGATGAGCCTCAGCCAAGCCAAGTTCCCAAGGCATACCTGCGTTGTAAATTGAGTTTCTAGGAGCAGCTCCTGTTCCTCCGTCGTAGCCGGAAATAAGGATAACCTCTGCGCCTGCCTTTGCAACGCCTGCCGCAACAGTACCAACTCCTGTTTCGGAAACAAGTTTAACAGAAATTCTTGCGTCCTTGTTAGCGTTCTTCAAGTCATAAATGAGCTGAGCCAAATCCTCGATAGAATAAATATCGTGGTGTGGAGGAGGTGAAATCAGCGATACACCAGGTGTTGAGTGTCTTGTCTTAGCGATCCAAGGATAAACCTTTTTGCCTGGAAGATGTCCGCCCTCGCCCGGCTTTGCACCCTGAGCCATTTTAATTTGAATTTCAGCGGCGGAGGTAAGGTATCTGGAAGTTACGCCGAAACGTCCAGAAGCAACCTGCTTGATAGCTGAGCATCTGTCCTCTTCCTGTCCCTTAGTGAGCAGTCTGTCAAGGCTTTCTCCGCCTTCACCTGAATTTGACTTGCCGTGAAGTCTGTTCATAGCGATTGCAAGAGCCTCATGAGCCTCTTGAGAAATTGAACCGTATGACATAGCACCTGTCTTGAATCTTCTTACGATGGAATCAACAGACTCAACTTCTTCAATAGGAATACCCTTTTCAGGGAAGTTGAAGTCCATAAGTCCTCTGATATTAACAGGCTCCATTTCCTCAGTAATAAGGTGAGAATACTTCTTGTAAAGCTCATAATCGCCCGTTCTTGCAGCCTGTTGGAGCATATAAATTGTCTGTGGATTATAAAGGTGATCCTCTTTACCGCTTCTGAACTTATGGCTTCCTCTTGATTCAAGCTCGGAGTTTGTACCTAGTCCCAACGGGTCAAATGCGGCAGTATGAAGTCTGTCAACATTCTTCTCGATATCTTTAAGAGTAATACCCTCAATTCTGCTTACAGTGCCTGTGAAATACTCGTCAATAACTTCTGAACTGATACCGATAGCCTCGAAAATCTGAGAGCCTTGATAAGACTGAATTGTAGAAATACCCATTTTAGATGCAATCTTAACAATACCGTGAAGAACAGCAGAGTTATAATCGTCAACAGCGGCATAATAGTCCTTGTCAAGCAGGTCGTCGCCTATAAGCTCGTGAATAGTTTCCTGAGCAAGATATGGGTTGATTGCACTTGCGCCATAGCCAAGAAGTGTTGCAAAATGATGTACCTCTCTTGGCTCACCGCTTTCAAGAATGATTGCAAGCGAAGTTCTCTTCTTTGTTACAACAAGATGCTGATGCAAAGCGGAAACTGCAAGCAGAGATGGAATAGCAAGATGATTTTCGTCAACTCCACGGTCGGAAAGAATAAGGATATTAGCACCCTGACTGAATGCCTTGTCAGCCTCTATAAAGAGTCTGTTTATAGCCTTTTTCAGAGAAGTATTCTTATAATAAAGAATTGGAATAACCGCAGTCTTGAACCCCGACTTATGCATATTCTTGATTTTAAGAATATCGGTAGAAGTAAGGATAGGGTTATTAATCTTCATAACCTTGCAGTTTTCAGGCTTTTCTTCAAGAATATTTCCGTCCTCGCCAATATAAACCGTTGTAGATGTAACGATTTCCTCACGGATAGCGTCGATTGGCGGGTTTGTTACCTGTGCGAAAAGTTGTTTAAAGTAGTTGAACAAAGGCTGGTTTTCTTTTGAAAGAACAGCGATAGGACTGTCGATACCCATTGCAGAAATAGCCTCAGAACCTGTTTTTGCCATTGGAAGAATAGAGGTCATAACGTCCTCGTATGTGTAACCGAAAGCTTTCTGCAATCTCTGTCTTTCCTCATAGGAATGTTCCTCAACCTTAATGTTAGGAATTTTCAAATCTTTAAGGTTTACAAGGTTGCTGTCAAGCCACTCGCCGTAGGGCTGTCTTGACGCATAAAGCTCTTTCAGTTCGTCATCATCAATAAGTCTGCCCTTGACAGTATCAACAAGGAGCATTTTGCCAGGACGAAGTCTTTCTTTAACCACGATCTTATCCGGATCGATAGGAAGCGCACCAACCTCTGACGAAAGAATAAGGTTTCCGTCGTCAGTAATATAATATCTTGACGGACGCAGACCGTTTCTGTCAAGAACCGCTCCCATAATATCTCCGTCTGAGAACAGAATGGAAGCAGGGCCGTCCCATG
>JBJERA010000032.1:0-14592 GCA_051882035.1 Hominimerdicola sp. | reverse complement strand
AGTTCTTCATCAGTAAAATCGCCATTGCATAAAAAGTCAAGCTGCTGTAAAATTGCCTCTCGTGCCTTTTCAATATTCTCGGTTTCAACTCCGCTGTCAATAATCATTGTACCCTTGCGGTCATTGTAACCTGCTGAACAGTAATAGCAAAGCGACATTTTTTCACGTACATTTGCAAACAGCTTTGAAAACGGAGTTCCGCCAAGCATTGCACAAAAAATCTTAACAGTATAAATATCCTCATATGAAGACTTAAAACCCATTACCATTTTAGACTGATTAACATTCATTGAGATTTCAGCCTCTCTGACCTCCGGCTTTAACGGAGAATTACTTCTATAAACAGGTTCAAGCACGTTTTCTCTGTGAATTTTTGAAAAAGCATCCTTAATCAGCTGAACAGCGCTGTCGCATGGTTCTCCGCCGCATACGGCAATTTCAATGGCTGCGCTTTTGTTTATATACTCATACTGCCTGAACAAGTCCTCCTGAGTAATGCTTTCCACAACCTCAACTGATTCGTCAATTCCCGCAGGCTCGTTTTCGTATATGATTTTACAGGCTTCGTTATAAGCATATCTTCTTTTATTATTTATTGTTGCTAAAATAGTGTCAATAATTTCCTGCTTGCGAAGTCTGAAATAATCCTCATTGAATTTTCCGTCAGTAATATCCGGATTTAAAATACAGTCTAGCAGAATATTCACAGCGTCAGTTGAAATAACCTCTCCGCCGATTGTATACTTATCGCCAATAAAATCAACATAAACGCTCAAAGATTGATAATCGCCTACCGAATCATATGAAACACCCAATGATGAACCGTAAAGCCCTGCAAGTGCCTGAGAAAGCTCAGTTCTTGATTTAAGCTTTGCATTTGAAGTTCCCAGTAAATAGCATAAAAGTGCATTTGCAGAACCGGACTTTAAATCAAAAGACGTAATATAGGAAACCTTGACAAAACCGGACTTGAACTTTGGGTCATAAATCCGTGTGAGGTTGATGCCGTTTCCAATTTGTTCTCTATTGAAAAAAAACGCCATAATCGTTCTCCTTTATATTAATATTTTTTAGTATACCACAACCCTATGGAAAATTCCATAGTTTTCACAAGATTTTCACGAAATAACGGTATAGGTAAAATTCTCCCACAACAGCATTGTTCCCTCGTCTGCTTCCTCAGGAATCAACGCTCTCGCCATTAAAAGCTCCTCACCGGTTTCAACATTTACAAGATGGGCATAATCTCCGTCAATTCGGTTTACTCTGTAAGTTCTCGGTTCCATAAATCACACTTTCCTCTCCATAAATGCAACATTTTTATCGCCCAAAGCCTGCTGTAATTCTTTCAGCAGAGCAACGCTTGAATTAACTGTCTGAGCATTTTTTATATTTGTCATTTTTCTAATATCCTCAAAAAATACGTTCAATCTTGTTTTGGAATTTGGATTGAAATTATCCGATGCAAGCTTTTTTACAGCTTCAATGGAATTTTCGTCCTTTGAATTAAGCCTTACACAAATATCCTTATTCATACAGTCCTGCATAAATCGTTCGCCCGTTTCAATAATATCGGCAATTATTTTCGCATTTTCATCTTCTTTAAGCGAAAGTTTTCCTCTTATATGCAGTACGGCATTGTCCTTTAACATTCCCGCCGTAACAGAATAAAGATTAGGAAATACCACCACCTCAATGGAGGACAGCTTGTCTTCCAGCTGAATAAAACACATTAGGTCGCCTTTTTTGGTTTTCAGCTGTTTTTTATGAACCAGCATACCAACTATATCTACCGATGAAGAATCAGAAAATATTTTTCTGCTCCCTGAATCTTCCGACGCACCGTTTATGATCTCCGCAGAAGTCACGCATTTCATAGCTTTCGCCCAAGGAATGTAACTATCAATAGGGTGAGCGGAAATATACATTCCCAAAGCCTCATGTTCAAATTCTAAAAGCTGTGTCTGAGAAAATTCCTCACACCTTGTTATTTCTTTTTCAAAAAGATTTTCTCCGCTCATGCCGAAAAAGTCAAGCTGCCCCTCCATTATGCCAAGCTGAGAACGATTGACAGCCTGCATTATTTCTTCACAGGAATTAAGCATTTCGTGACGATTATAACCCATGCAGTCAAATGCACCGCTCTTTATAAGTGCCTCAACCGTTCTGGTATGAATATCCTTCCCCGACATTCTGCTGCAAAAATTCTGCAATGACTTAAACTCTCCGTTGATTTTACGCTCACTTATTATACTTGCTATTGCGTTTTCGCCAAGACTTTTTACTGCAAGAAGGGCAAATCGTATTCCGCCTTTTTCTGCCACAAAGCCTCTTTCGCTTTTATTTATATCAATAGGAAGCAACAAAACATTATTTTTACCTAAATCTGCAATGTACCCCAAAAGCTTGTCCGTACTGTCAAGCAAAGCGTTAGTCATAAGCGATGCCATGTACTCTCTGTAATAATGACATTTCAGATAGGCTGTCTGATATGAAATTGTTGCGTAAGCCGCCGCATGAGATTTATTGAAAGCATAGCTTGCAAAAGAAATCATTTCATCAAAAATCTCGTTAGCAATCTTCTCAGAAACTCCGTTTGCAACCGCTCCCACGCAGTTACCCTCTTCGCCCCATATAAATGCTTTTCGCTCATTTTCAAGTACATCAGCCTTTTTCTTCGCCATTGCTCGGCGTACGATATCCGCCCTGCCGTAAGAATAGCCTGCAAGAGTTCTGAAAATCTGCATTACCTGCTCTTGATAAACAATACAGCCATAGGTTACTTCAAGAATGTCTTTCAGCAGCGGGTGCTTGTACGTTACCAATGAGGGATTATGTCTATTGCGTATATAGGTAGGAATTGAATCCATAGGTCCGGGACGATATAGTGATATTACTGCAATCAGATCTTCAATCCCGGTAGGACGAAGTTTCATAATAGTAGAGGTCATGCCTGCACTTTCAAATTGGAAAACGCCCTCTGTTTTTCCCTGCGAAAGCATTTCATAAACCTCTTTATCGTCAAGAGGAATTTTTTCAATATCAAAATCAGGCTCTTTTTTTATTACCTGCAAACGGCAATGGTTTATAATTGTCAAGTTTCTAAGCCCGAGAAAATCAATTTTCAGAAGTCCCAGTCTTTCAAGAACCGTCATGGTATACTGTGTTGAAACTGCTCCGTCACGAGCATAAAGCGGCACATAATAATCAACAGGTTCCTTTGTGATTACCACTCCTGCCGCATGAGTTGAAACGTTTCGGGGCATACCCTCAACCTTAATTGCTGTATCAATCAGCTCATGAATTTTTTCGTCGCTGTAATAAAGCTGTTTAAGCTCAGGAATATTTTCCTTTGAATAAGAAAGCGGATAGCCTCTCGGAATCATTTTTGCAAGCATGTCTCCCGTCTGATAAGGCAGTCCCATTGCCCTTGCAACATCCCTGACTGCCTGCTTTGCTGCAAGCGTACCAAAGGTTGCAATCTGTGCCACATGGTCTGAACCATACTTATTGACAACGTAATCTATAACACGCTGTCTGCCCTCCATGCAAAAATCAATGTCAAAGTCAGGCATTGAAACACGTTCCGGATTAAGAAAACGTTCAAAGAGAAGATTATATTTCAGCGGGTCAATTCCGGTTATTCCGATACAATATGCGCACAAGCTTCCAGCACCCGAACCTCGTCCGCAGCCAACGGGAATTTCATGTTTTTTAGCATAATTAATGAAATCCCATACAATCAGATAATAGTCGGTATAACCCATTTTTGTAATAACGTCAAGCTCATATTCAAGCCGTTCATATGCTTCTTTGGATGGGTTTTTATAACGCTTTAAAAGCCCCTCCCTGCACATATCCCTCAGGAACTTTTCATTATCGGAAACACCGTCAATATGAAAATAAGGCAGTTTTGTCTTTCCAAATTCAAAGCTTACATTGCATCTCTCTGCAATTTTCACAGTATTGGCAATAGCCTGTGGCTGTGACGGAAACAGCTCCGCCATTTCTTCTCCGCTTTTTACATAAAACTCCTCAGTAGGAAATTCCAGCTTTGAGGGGTCGTCAACAGTTGTTGCGGTAGAAATGCACATTAAAATTCGCTGTGCGTTTGCGTCCTCTTTTCTCAGGTAATGACAATCGTTTGTGGCCGCAAGAGGTATCCCAGTTTCATGGGAAAGTTTAACTAATGACGGGATTATTCTCTGCTGTTCAATAAATTTATGATTCTGTATTTCGATGAAATAATTATCCTCTCCGAAAATCTCTCGATATTTCATAGCCGTTTCCTTTGCACCCTCGTAATCTCCGTTCGTGAGCTTTCTGGGAATTTCACCTGCAAGACAGGCAGACAGACATATTAAACCTTTATTATATTTTCTTAAAAGCTCCTCATCTACTCTGGGACGGCTGTAAAAACCCTCCGTATAAGCAAGGGAAACCATTTTTATAAGATTTTTATAGCCCTCGTTATCCTTACAAAGCAAAACAAGGTGATACGGAGAATTATCAAGCTTCGCAATTTTGTCAAAACGGGTTCTCGGTGCAACATAAACCTCACAGCCTATAATAGGCTTTATTCCCTGCGCAACGCACTCGTTATAAAATTCTACTGCCGAAAACATATTTCCATGGTCGGTTACTGCTACGGCTTTCTGCCCCATTTCCTTTACACGCAAAACAAGCTCCTTGATTCGGCAGGCGCCGTCAAGGAGCGAATATTCACTATGAAGATGCAAATGTACAAAGTCAGGCATTTTTTATTCCTCTTTTTTCAGACCTTTTTCTTCTCGGATTTTTGCGGCAATTTCAATAATTTTCTGCAAACGGTGATTTGCTCCCGAACGGGAAATAGGCGGATTAAGTGCTGCACCTAAATCTTTAAGATTATAATCGGGATTGTCATATCTGATTTGCGCTATTTCCTGTAAATTTTCAGGCAGAGAGTCAAGCCCGATTGTTTTGTCAATAAGTTCAATATCGCAAATCTGTCTTTCTGCCGCTTTAAGCGACTTTTCAATGTTTGCATTATCACAGTTTACCGCACGATTAATCTTATTGCGAACGTCCTTCATCATTTTTACGTTCATTATTTCCATTGAGGACATTGACGCTCCCATTAAGGTCAATACGTCAATAATATTCTCTGATTCCTTTATGTAAACAATATGAGCGTTTTTACGCTCCGCATACTTAGCGGTTATGCCGAATTTCTCAATCATCAGCAAGCCGAAATCATTGCACAAATCAAGATTTGGCATTACAAATTCCATGTGATACTTTTTTTCAGGATTATTTACCGAACCGCAGGCAAGAAAAATTCCTCCCACAAGATTAGGCAAAAACTTATCCTTTGGCAGCTCGTCAAGAAGAATACGTCTGCTTTCGTCAGTTCTGAAATAATCCAGAAGAAAAATTCTGTTTTCTTCGCCCAAAACTTCAACCTTATAAAGAATCACTCCGTTTTTCCGCTCGATTTCATTTACTGAAACAGTGTCCTCACATTGCAAAACTCTGTTGACATTATGTACAAAAAAATCTACTACCTGCTTGTTTTCGGTAAGCAAAGAAATTTCTTTGTCGGAAAGAGAATTGCATGATGCCAGCATTCCCATTAAGCAGGCGTCAGCTTTTTGCCTTGTATTAATCTTGTCGATTATTTCTTTTTTTACATTATAAGAAAATGAAAATTCTTCCAAAACCTCAACCTGCCTTAGTGCTTTTCAATATCTCTGTGCTGAATTCTGATTTTATGACCGTCGTTTCTGAGATGCTGTGCAATAGCCTCTGCAAAGGTAACGCTTCTGTGCTTTCCTCCCGTACAGCCGAACGCAATAACAAGCTGCGACTTTCCCTCTTTTTCGTATAGAGGAATGAGATAGTCAATAAGCTCAAACAGCTTATCTCTCAGAATCTTAGCCTCATCAAAACTAAGAACATAATCATAAACCTCTGAATCAAGTCCGGTTTTATTTTTTAATTCGGGAATATAAAAGGGGTTCGGCAGACATCTTACGTCAAAAATCAAGTCGCCCTCGCTCATCGGTCCGAATTTAAAACCGAAAGAACGTATATCAATTCGCATGAAATCATCATTTTCGTCCAAAAAAATCGAATACAATCTCTCTTTAAGTTCAGAAGTTGAAGTACCGGTAGTATCTATATAATAATCAGCCTCTGCCTTTATAGGCACAAGCATTTGACGCTCAGTTTCAATGGCTTTTCTTATATTTCCGTAAGAAACCTCATCAAGAGGATGCTTTCTTCTTGTTTCTTTATATCGTCTGACAATTACGTCATCGGAGCTGTCGAAGAACATGATTTTCAAGTTTACTCCGTCAGCTTTAAGGTCAGCAACAGTGTCTTTCAGCTTTAAAAATAAATCTCCGCCTCTTATGTCAACGACAAAAGCGACTTTATCTATTTTCCCTCCGGACTGAGTGCATATATTGGCAAATTTAGTTATCAGCTCAGGCGGCATATTATCAATACAATAATAACCAATATCTTCAAGCACATTTACAGCGCTTGACTTACCCGAACCTGACATTCCTGTTATAATTACAAACTGCATATCTGTTGTTCGCCGATAATTACTGCGAATCGGCACCTACCTTTCCGTTTCTTGTATTGGAATCTATTCGTTGTAAGGAACAATTCTTACTTCACATTCAAGGAACTGTCCCGTTTTTTCCTTTACAATATTCTGTACATTTTTAATAAGTGTAAGTATATCCTCACAGGTTGCTCCGCCTTTATTGATAACAAATCCGCAATGCTTTTCGGAAACCTGTGCTCCGCCAACGGAGTAGCCCTTTAAACCACTGTCCTCAATAAGCTTTCCTGCAAAAAAACCTGCAGGACGCTTGAAAGTTGATCCCGCGCTTGGAAATTCCAAAGGCTGTTTGCTGCGGCGTTTGCCCATAAGCTCAACCATTTTATCCTGAATATCGTCATAATTAGCAGGAGTCAACACAAAAATTCCGCTGGCAATAATATCCCCCGTTATTTCAAAACAACTGTGACGATAAGACAAATTCAAGTCTTTTTTCTGAATGGTATGCTTAGTACCGTCTTTCCTAATAGCGGTTGCTGAGGATATAACATCTTTGATTTCACCATTATAGGCTCCTGCATTCATATAAATTGCTCCGCCAACCGTTCCGGGAATGCCATACGCAAATTCAAGTCCCGAAAGATTATGCTCCAAAGCAAATCTGCAAAGCTTTATAAGACTGCACCCTGCCTGAGCGTATATTGTAGTATTGTTAATCATATAAATATCATTCAGAGTTTTATCGGTTTTGAAAACAATACCGTCAAAACCCTTGTCCTCAAAAAGAACATTTGAGCCGTTTCCTAGAACGTAATATCTTATTGAAAGATTATTTGCCGCTCTTATAAGGGAACAAAGAGCTTCTTCCGAGCTGACCTCTACCATAGCTGTGCATGGACCTCCCACCTTAAAAGTGGTATGAGCAGACAGAAGTTCATTATAGGCAACAGAACATTCAAGTTCCCTTGCCAGATTAAGTAAATTTTCTTTATTCATATATGTTATCTAATAAATCTCCTTTCTTGTTTTATCAGAGGTCAAGATGAGGACGTTTTTTCAGAACAAATTCCTTAACCTTTTCCCAATCGCTGTTTAAAATCAGCTTTTCAGGGAAATCCAGCTCCTCAACAAGCTGTAACGAGTTTGGAACCTGACCGATTTTTTCGCAATAATGACCGTCGGAATCAATTACTATCGGCACTTCGTATTTCTTGCAAAGCTTCATAATTTCGATTGTGTTTTCTCTTGAACCTCTTTTGTAAACCATTGCGCTTTCGTTTATTTCAACCAGCTTTCCATATTCCTTGAAAGCCTTTATTCCCTTTTCGTAGTCGAATGGAAACATATTTGTAGTACAATGTCCGATAACGTCAATCTGTGGAATTTTGCAAATTTCAAGATATGCGTTTGTATGCCCCTCGACAGTTGTAGGCTTATAACAATAAGTATGCATGGAAGCAACAATCCATTCAAGACTATTCAAAAGATTTTCGCTTACGTCAAGAATTCCGTCGTCGCCCATAATATCAGCCTCAATGCCTTTCAGCACAGTTACGTTGCTGATTTTTCTTGGCAGTATGCACAGATTTTCAAAATGCCATATATGAGGCGCATCAGCCATTTTCATTGCATGGTCTGTCATAGCAATACCTTTAAGACCATATTTCTCTGCCCATTGACAATTCTCATAAATTGTAGAATAAGCGTGGGTCGATGCTATTGTATGTGTGTGCATATCTCCGAAAATTTTCATTGCAATCAATCTCCTAATAAAATCAATTAAAATTATCCCAATTCTTGACCTTTTCCGTCTTATCCATTTCAAGACCAAGATTTTGGAGCAGTTCAGACGCAGCATTATAACCCATCTTTTTCTGACGGTTATTCATTGCTGCAACTTCAAGAATTACCGCAAGATTACGTCCGGGCTTAATCGGAATAGTAAGGCTGGGAATTTTAACTCCTAAAATAGCGGTATACTCGCTGTCAACGCCCATTCTGTCATAAATTTTGGTGCTGTCCCACGGTTCAAGCTCGACAATAAGGTCAATTTTTTCGGAAACCTTAACAGAACCCATACCGAACAAACGCCTTGTATTAATTATTCCGATACCTCTCAGTTCAAGAAAGTGTCGGATATTATCAGGCGAAGAACCTACCAGTGTTCTGTTTGAAGTTTTTCTGATTTCAACAGCATCGTCAGCAACAAGTCTGTGACCTCTTTTTACAAGCTCAATAGCCGTTTCACTCTTACCAACGCCGCTTTCGCCGACAATAAGAATACCTTCGCCGTAAACTTCAATGAGTACGCCGTGACGAGTGATTCTTGGTGCAAGTTCTACATTCAGATAACCGATAAGTGCGGCAATAAACGCAGTAGTGCTGTCCTGAGTTCTGGCAATAGGCACGCCGTATTTCCTGGCGATTTCAGTCATTTCAGGATAAAGCTCGTGACCTCTTGCCACAACGAACAGAGGAATTTTTGTTGCAAAAAGTGCCTCTATTCTTTCATATCTGGTCTTTTCATCCAATGAAGCCATGTAAGCAAATTCCATATTTCCACAAATCTGAACACGCTCGGCATTGAAATACTCATAAAATCCCATAAGCTGGAGTCCAGGTCTGTTGCAGTCATTTTCTGTTACGACACGCTTATCAATATCATCGGGAGCATACATAAGCTCCATATGAAGCTGTTCAACAATTTCCTTAACGGTTACACTGAAAATATCAGCCATTACACTCATTCCTTTCTACGCCTGAGGCAAATTTCTATCAAAATTAAATCTTAATAAGTCCTTTTTTTAACATTTCCTGAGCGGCAAGCATTACTCCTGCTTTACCGGTGGGATATGTAATTCCGCCTTGCAGCCATGCGGCAAACGGCGGTCTGATTGGAGCGTCGGCAGAAAGCTCTATTGACGCACCCATTGTAAACGCACCTGCCGCCATAATAACCTTGCTGTCATAACCTGGCATATCCCATGCCTCAGGAGAAACATAGCTGTCAACAGGCGAGCCTTTCTGTATTCCCTGACAGAATGCCACAAGATTCTCCTCATTTTCAAGAAGAATTGACGCAATAATATCTGTTCTTTTTTCGTTGCTCTCAGGAAGAGTTTTATATCCAAGCTTTTCAAAAAGCCTGCAAGCGAAAACGGAAGTTTTCAATGCCGCTGATACAACCTGAGGCGCCATAAAAAATCCCAAAAGCATTTCCCTGTTTTGATTAAGCGAACAGCCTACTTCCTTACCCATTCCAACACAGGTAAGTCTGTCTGCGCACTTGTTTACAAGGTCTGCACGTCCGCAGATATATCCGCCCGTTGAAGCGATAGCTCCGCCCGGATTTTTAATAAGCGAACCGATTATCAAATCTGCACCCACAGCCAAAGGCTCCTGCTTTTCAACAAATTCTCCGTAACAGTTATCAACCATTACGATAATGTCAGGATTAGCCTGCTTTGCAGTCTGTGCGATTTTTCCGATAATTTCAACGGAAAGCGACGGTCTGAGAGAATATCCTCTTGAACGCTGAATATATGCAACCTTTGCATTTTTCGCTTTTTCGGAAATCATATCGTAATCGGGATACATTTCATCTTTCAAATCAGCCTGCTCATACTTAATCCCAAAATCAATCAGCGAGCCGTTTCCCTTTTCTCCTCTTATTCCGATAACTTCTTCAAGGGTATCATAAGGCTTTCCCGTGCAGGCAAGAAGAATGTCGTCACGTCTTAAAACTCCGAAAAGAGCCGTTGAAAGAGTATGCGTGCCGTTTACGAAAATATGTCTTACCAAGGCATCCTCTCCGCCGAAAGCATCGGCAAAAACCTTGTCAATGACATCTCTGCCCATATCGCCATAGCCATATCCTGTCGTACCCTTCAAACAACCCTCGCTGACTCTGTTCTTAATGAATGCTGACAGCACTTTTTGTCCGTTACACTCGGCAATTTCATCAATTTCACGAAACATTTCCGTACATTCCTGCTCAGCTGTTTGAGCAAGTTTTAAAATTTTTTCATCTATATCAAAAAAACAATCAGTCATCAATATTTTTCCTCTCTAAAACCAAATCCACTCCGCACGCTTTAAAACCGATTTCTTCATAATAACTAACCCTATGAGGCCGTGCAAAAAGCCTTACCTCAAAACCGTCTTTTGTAAGCCGTTCGCCGATCCAATATAAAAGTTGTCTTGCATGAAACTTTCCCCGTTCTTCTGGTATTGTTCCAACGTGTCCCACAAGAGCAACCTTGTCAACAATATACTGAATAGTCGCAGTTGAATAATTTCCCAACAAAAATGACTGTGCAAGACCTCTGCGTATACGGTGAGAGGTATCCGTCAGCCAAAGCTCATAAGAATTTTTCACCACAGGAAAACAAGTGGCAAGAATTTTAAATACATCATCAAGCTTGGGAGTTTCATTAACGTCCATTTCAGGCATTGTATTCTTTGAAACAAAGGCAAATTCCGTGCGCTTGTCTCCCGAGTACTCCGTTTTCGTGAGTTTTTCAAGAGATTCGACATATTCATTTTCAAACTCAATCGACATGGGCTTAATCATCAGTATAAAGCCTGCAAGCTCTTTCAGAATATTCCTGTCAAACCACTTACCTTGCATTGAAGAAATTATCATTGACGAATTGAAAACCGAAATCACTCCAAATTTTTCCTCAAAGTGTTCGATTATATAAAAACGACAGAAATCATACTCCGTTCCGTAAGCTGCAAAATGAGATTTGATTCGTCTTGTATAATTATTTAATTTCAAACTTTCCAAAAGCTCTGAATTAATATTTTTTGTCTGATAAATCATTTATTATAAGTCCTGTCCAAAAGCAGTTTTGTAAGGGTATAAGCATTTTCAAAATCTGATTTTTTTATTACGCAGGAAGGCGAATGAAGGTATCTGCATGGAAGCGAAATCGCCGTTGTGCGAACTCCTCCTCTTGAAAGATGAATAGCACCTGCGTCATTGCCTCCTGCAACCATTGTTTTTGTCTGGCATGGAATACCGTTTTCCTTTGCGGTATCGAATGCAAGTTTATACATTTCCTTATCGTAAATCGTATGTCTGTCCATAAACGAAATTACCGGACCGTTTCCGAGAGTACAAACCCTTTTCTCATTTACAGCCGACGGAATATCCGCCGCAGCAGTTGATTCAAGCACAAAAGCATAGTCGGGATTTACGCTGTAAGACGCTGCCATAGCTCCTCGCAAACCTATTTCCTCCTGCACCACAAAAGTAAAATAAGTATCGTACTCAACGCCCTGCTGAATAAGCTTTATCATTATTGCACAGCCTGCACGGTCATCTATTGCCTTGCATTTTACAAAGCCGTCACCATACTCCACAAAATCAGAAACAAAAGTCACGCTGTCGCCGAGAGAAACAAGCTTTTCAGCCTCATCTCTGCTGTCACAGCCTATGTCAACAGTCATCTGGTCAAAAGTGACCGCCTTTTTACGCTGTTCCGCCGAAAGATGATGAATAGCAGTTCCGCCGATTACTCCAAGAGTTTTTCCGTTTACAAGAACACGTCTGCCGAAAACAACTCTCGGGTCTACTCCGCCAACGGAAGAAATTTTCAGAGTTCCGTCTGAATTTATATATGTTACGATCATTCCCACTTCGTCCATGTGAGCGGAAACCAGAACCTTATTTTTAGGAGTTTTCTTTCCCTTACAAAAAACAATCACGTTGCCGAGATTATCCGTTTTTACTTCGGCATAATCCTTAATTTGAGAAATAATATAGTCGCTTACAGCGGTTTCGTCGCCTGAAATTCCATTAAGCAGGCAAAGATCTTTCAACTGATTAATCATAATTCTTCGCCCTCCTCAATAAGAAATTCCGCAATAAGCTTTGCAGTGCTTTCAATATCCTTAATATCCACAACTTCAACAGGAGTATGCATATATTTTTCGGGAACAGAAATTGTAACCGTCTGAACGCCGCACTTTGAAACTCCGATTTCATCAGCGTTGGTACCTGTTCGTCCGTTCATAACTTCGAGCTGATAAGGAATATTTTTTTCTTTTGCAAGGTCGATAAAAGCCTTTGAAAGCTTTCTAGACAATGACGGCGCAATTCCAATCATTGCACCTTTTCCCATAACTCCGCAGTCTTCATCACTTTCTCCATGAGATTTAGCAAAAGAAACGTCAACTGCTATCGCCATATCTGCGTCAATGTTGTATGAACCTATTTTTGCACCTCTTTCTCCGGTTTCCTCCTGAGAAGAAAACAGCACAGATACATTATACTTGGTCTGCTTATTTTTCAGCATATCAAGGGCCAGCAAAATTGCCGCTACTCCGCTCCTGTCGTCAAGAGCCTTTGAGGTAACTCTGCCGTTTTCAAGCTTTTCAAGCTTATTTTCAATAAGAATTCTGTCACCCGGATTAACAAGCTTTTCCGCCTGCTCCTTGCTGTATCCGATATCAACATAAATATCGTCCATTTCAGGCACAATCGTATTGTCCTTTTCAAGGTGAGGAGGAGTAGAAGTCACAAAACCTGTCAGCTTTTCATTTCCGTAAACAGTTACCTGCTGAGCCAAAAGCAAACGTCTGTCAATTCCACCGCAATTTGACACCTTCAAAAAGCCTTCATCAGTAATATAAGTTACAATCATGCCGATTTCGTCAATATGAGCGTCAAGAAGAACTGTCGGCTTGCTTTCGTCAAATCCAAAACGCTTGCAGTAAACATTTCCGAAAAAGTCCATACTGCTTTCGCCAAATTCTTTCAGCATTTCACAAGCAGTCACGCTTGCATTGTTTTCCTCACCCGAAACGCCTGCCGATTCGGTCAGACATGATAAAGTTTCAATAATATCCATATAAATCCCGATTTCTTTTTTTATTAGACTAAATTATTTACAACCTGCTTGAAATGATTTCCTCTGTCCTCAAACATTCTGTACATATCAAAGCTTGCACAGGCAGGTGAAAGAGTTACAACGTCACCCTTGCAGGCATTTTCTCTGGCTGTCTGAACAGCCTCCTCCATGTTTTTAACTCTGAAAATTTTCAAGCCGCTGTCCGCAAATTTAGAAGATGCCATAACAGCGTCCTGAATTTTCTGAGCTGTTTCACCCATGAGAATAAGAACCTTTACCTTTTCACAGATAGAATCAGCCATTGGCTCAAAAGAAATGCCCTTATCAGAACCGCCCTGAATAAGCACATGACCGCAGTTAAATGAATTAAGACAAGCAAGAACTCTTGTAGGGCTTGATGCGATAGAGTTGTTATAATATTTTACTCCTTCAAGCTCTCTTACAAACTCAATTCTATGCTCAACACCGCCAAACTCCTTAGCCACCTTGCGAACAGTTTCAGGCTTGATCTCACCCCAAGTACAAGCGATAGCCGTCAGATAATTTTCCACATTGTGAATACCAGGGATTATGATATCTTTCATATCTACAATTTCAGTTACGTTTCCATAGTCGTTATAGCAAAGCATTCCGTTTTCATTAAGAAAGGCACCCTTTTCAACCTTTTCCCTGCGGCTGAAATAAGAAAGCTCTCCTCTTACAAGAGAACTGAGATTTCTTGTAGTTTCGTTATCCCAGCTAAGGACAGTTTTTGAAAAAGCGTTCTGATGAGCAATAAGGTTGCACTTTGCGTCAATATATTCCTCCATTGTTCCATGAACATTCAAGTGATTAGGAGTAATATTTGTTATTCCCGCAACGTCAGGAGATTCTCTCATAGAAATAAGCTGAAAGCTTGAAAGCTCCACTACGGCAACGTCCGTTTCCGACATAGTTTCAACTATTGGCAGCAAAGCTTTTCCGATATTCCCTCCTATATGAACACGCTTGCCCTCTGCTTTGAGAAACTCGCTTATAAGAGTTGTAGTAGTAGTTTTTCCGTCAGAGCCTGTAATACCATAAATTTTGCAAGGACACAGATTGAAAAATGTTTCCATTTCAGAAGTTACGACAACTCCTTTTTTTCTTGCCTCAGTAAGAACGGGATTATTATAATACATTCCCGGAGTTCTGAAGACA
>JBJERA010000031.1:0-3269 GCA_051882035.1 Hominimerdicola sp. | reverse complement strand
GCCGCTGTGGTGGAATAGGCAGACACAAGGGACTTAAAATCCCTCGGAGTAAAATCCGTACCGGTTCAAGTCCGGTTAGCGGCACCAAAAGGTACAAATTTTTATTTGTGCCTTTTTATTTTTTTGTTTATATAAATCACAAGGAGAAGGCTATTGCATCTGTGAACAAATATATTTATGCTGTGCGGTTATTTTATTTAACCACACAGCTTTTGTTTTTATTGTGTATTATGCTGCATTATCTTAATACTTTTTGTCAGAATTGCAATTTTCTGTTTTCTTATAATCCACAATCTTGTAAATTACTGTGTGTTTTACCCCTTTCGTTATAAAGTTAAAGATAATCAATAATCATTTTATATTTTAGATAAATATTGAAATCTATAATTAAATATGCTATAATTCAAATAGTTTACTTATAGGTACTAAGTTTGTTGTAATTGCACAAATATAAATCTAAAATTTGTACAACATTTCCCGTACAAAGGTGTGCGTTAAATCGTATATAAAATATCGAAGGGTGATGAATGAATGACCGATAATGAGTTTGATTTCAGAATGAAGCTGATTCTGAATAATGACAAAAACGGTCTCAGAGAAATTTACAACTGCTATGGAAAGATGATTTATCAGGTTCTTCTTAATGTAGTGAAAAGCCCTCAGGACGCTGAGGACTTGACTTCGGACTTTTTTCTGAGGCTCTGGGAAACCGCCGGAAATTACAAGAGCGGAACTGGACATAAGCGTTACATAACGGTTATGGCAAGAAATCTGGCTCTTGATTTTCTCAAAAAAAGACGGCATGAAGCCTTTACTCTCGACGATGAAGAAAATTCCCAGCCAGAACAGACAGACGACGAGAGAATTGACGACAGCGTTATCGGTAATATTACCTTCGACAATGCACTACGAATGCTGAAAGATGATGAAAGAGAGATCCTTAATCTTCATTTAGGCATGGAGCTTACTTTCAGAGAGATAAGCAAGGTTTTAGGAAAACCTTTGGGTACTGTCAGCTGGAAATACCGGCAAGCTGTTTCAAAGCTTAAAAAACTGGTAAAGGAGGACAGTATTTATGGCTAAGAAATTAAAAGATGAATACCAAAAATATGTCGGCAATACTGCCCCTGATATGGATAAGCTTTGGGACAGAATAGAAGAAAAAATCGACAATTCTCCAAAAACTTATGAGCCACAAAGACATATAACTTACTCATCGGGAAAATCCAAAAGATTTGCAGCAGTTGCAGCATCTTTGGCAGTAATTTTTGCAGGAGCATATATCTGGTCGCAAAACAGCGGAAATAATATTTCCAAAACAAGCAAAAACGACAACGACTCGGCTGTTAAAAGCTATGAAAGCGAGAACAATCAGCAGGAAGACACAGAAAACGCAATATTTGATGAAAACAAAACAATAAGCTACTCTCAGCTATCCTTTGAGCATACTAATTCGCCAAGCTATGAAACCTATTACCCAGTTTCAGGCGATGAATACTTCGTCCGCTCAAAGGTGCTGGAAGAAACGGAGTTTTTCGCAGATGTAACCGTTGAAAAAGCGGAAATCGGCATAAACTGCGGAACATATACTTTAAAAGTTCACCGACTTATTTCAAAAAGCGGAGAAATAAAGGAAACTTCAATAACCATAGAAAGCTCTTCTAGATATATTCTTCAAGAGAACAGAAGTTATTTTATTCCTTTGAAAAAAAGCGGAGATGAATACGCAATCGTGTTTGAAAACGCTCCCCAGATTGAAATTACTCTTGATGAACAGATTGTTTATCCTAATCATTGGGATTTAGGTGAAAATTACAGTAATGTTACCTTAGACAAGAAGAATTATGACGATTTCTACTATGACAGAATGAGGCTTTCAGATGAAAATACCCTGCAAGCCCTTGTGGAAGAATGGAAACAGATGTGAATACCCCCGTACTATTAAAAGGGAGATGTATTACTATGAAAAAAACAAATTCAAGGAAATTTTTAGCAGCTTGTACGGCAATAGTTATGACAATGGGAATGCTTTCTTCGTGCGGATCAGGCGGAAATTCGGAAAGTTATTCAGTTAAGTCGGATAGTAATGAGTATTACACCGAAAACAATAATACCAAGTATCAGCTGGCAGAAACAGACGATTTTGAAGAAAACACAATTATGGGCGAAATGGAAATTGAAATGGGAAATAATGAAGAATACGCTCAGGTTGAAAAAAATGATTACAAGCTTGTTTCAGAATATCCGCTGTCAACATTCTCCACAGACGTTGATACAGCGTCTTATACCAACGTAAGAAGAATGATCAACGACGGCGAGGAAATTAATACCGACGCTGTAAGAGTTGAGGAATTTATAAATTATTTCAAATATGATTATCCACAGCCTGACAGCGAGGCGGTTGGCATAACCACAGATTTAACAGACTGCCCTTGGAACAGCGAGGCAAAGCTTATGCTTGTGGGAATGCAGGCAAAGGCTGTTGAAACTAAGGACATTCCGATGAATTTAGTATTTCTGATTGATGTAAGCGGTTCGATGATGGACGATAATAAACTTCCTCTTGTTCAGCAGGCATTTTCAATGCTTGCCGAAAATCTTGGCGAAGAGGACAGGATTTCCATTGTAACCTATGCAGGTGAAGAAAAGGTTGTTCTTGAAGGCGCAAGCGGAAGCAATCCGAGCAAAATTATCGACGCTATCAACCAATTGGAGGCAGGCGGTTCAACCGCAGGCGAGGCAGGTATTAACAAGGCTTACGAGCTTGCGGAGGCAAACTTTATCGAAGGCGGAAACAATAGAGTTATTCTTGCCACAGACGGCGATTTGAACGTTGGAGTTTCCTCCACAGAGGAACTGACGGCATTGGTTGAAGAAAAAAGAGAAACTGGAATTGCTCTCTCAGTTCTTGGATTTGGTTCGGGAAATCTAAAAGACGATAGACTTGAAGCGCTTGCAGACAATGGAAACGGAAATTATTCCTACATAGACAGCCTTGAAGAAGCTGAAAGAGTACTTGTTACCGAAATGAGCGGAACACTTTTCACCGTTGCAAAGGACGCTAAAATTCAGGTTGAGTTCAACCCTGCGAATGTTTATTCCTACAAGCTTATCGGTTATGAAAACAGAGCTCTGGCTGACGAGGATTTCAACGACGATACAAAGGATGCAGGCGACATTGGCGCAGGTCAGCAGGTAACTGCACTTTATGAAATAATTCTTGCAGACGGAACGAATATGACCGATTCTGACATTGCACTTAAATATCA
>JBJERA010000030.1:0-3278 GCA_051882035.1 Hominimerdicola sp. | reverse complement strand
ATATTTGTATCATTTCCAATTTACAAACCCTTTTGCGTCGATTTTAGCTTGTGAACACAGGTTCTAAAACTTCCTGCTTGACTGTGATAACATAGCCAAGCAGATTTTTTTCTGTCCTAGCGTGAATAAGGCTGTAAAATACACACGCAAGTTTAAGGTCTGACGGCGATTTAAAATCTGTCAGGAAAGAATTTGGAATACGCATGGCTTTTACCTCCTTTATATTTTTTTAGGCTCACTCGCTGCTTTCTGCTTTTATGCGAGCCATTATTGCATTGTTAATATATTGATTTACGCTTTCATTTTGAACTGCCGCAGCTTTTTTTATCAATTCTTTGGTACCTTTTGGAGCTCTGCAATCAAATCGGTCGTAATGAAGCTTTATATACTTGTTTGTTGCTCGTTGATGAGCTTTACTTACTGACATAACAATCATCTCCCTGTACCATTAAAAAAGTCCAAATAATTACTTTTACCATAAAAACATCTCAACAAATTGACTATATTCTGACTTTCATCAACATAATAAACCAGAATATAGTTTTTTATAATAATTTTTCTGTATTCAAACACATCTAACGGCTCGTCGCACTTAGGGAACATAAAGGGCATATCCTTTAATTTCATAATCGTATTATCAATTTCTTTCATAATGCTTTTAGCTGCATCAGGAGATTCAAGCGTACTTGCAATATATTCATTGGTTTCCTCTAAGTCATTAACAAATTCAGGAGCAAATATTAATTTATACATATCCGTATTTTTCCCTCATTTTTTCAAGAACACTTTCTCCGTCAACACCCTCATTATTGTTAATCTGTCTTTGAGCAATAAGCAATTTTCGGTATATTTCTGCCGTCATCATTTCTTTTTCAAATGTTTCATTACTCATGATAACCATATCACTATAACCGTTTTTTGTTATAAAGATTGGTTCCTGAGTGTTGTGGCAAAGCTCCGATATTTTCTGTGTGTATCGTAAATCTCTTATAGGTCTGATTTGTGCCATGATAACTACCTCCTTTATATTTGGCTATATTGTATCATAATTATATGACAATGTCAAGGCTGAATTTAATAGTACTGCGAAAGCTCAGCCTCAACAAGTTCCAGTTCTTCCGGCGAAATAGCACGTTGGAACTTGCAAGCCTTTTGAGCAAGCTGATATGCTTTCGTAATATCGCTTTTTTTCATGCAGCAGTCAAACTCATTTTGAGTGGCTTTATTAAGCTTATCATAGATTTCTTGCAGTCTGTTAGCACTTTCTGCCTGCTCGCCCTCAAAATCTTCAACGTTGTCATCACCAAAGTCAATAGTATCAATATCATCATCTGCATTATCAGATACGGGAAACTGCTGAGGAACTTCCTTATTATCTGGATCAGGAACAACATTCATGCCGATTGACTCCTGAAAATCCTTAATAGGATAGAAAGAGTCACGAACCTTACGTTTTATTTCATGCAGCGGAATATCTTCGATTGATGTTACCGGAATGCCGTATTTGTAAAACATCTTGAATTTAGTAATGATAGGATAACTTCTCTGTCTGATGATTACAGCCTTGCCTTTTTTCATTCTTCCAAGCTGAGTAGCACTCATAAGCGGTTTTGTTTCATGACTCAGGTTCTGATGAGAGAGCCACTCGTTCAAATTGCCCGAATATGTAGTAATGTCGAACTGCTCACTGCCAAGCAGTGCGGAAATGTATTGGTTAGTATCCTTGTCGATAGAGTTGATATACATAACGTTACCGCACGTTCCTCTGATTGATTTTGCCATTGTTCCGTACTTATCGTCAAGCTGATTTAAACTCTGTACCACAAGGGTAAATAAAATGTTATGTCCTGCACCGATAGAGGTCTTATTGTCCATTGCCGGAATACAGGGCATATTCGCAAACTCGTCAAGTATGAACTGTACTCTGCGTGGGAGCATTTTTCTCGGATATTTTTTAGCCTGCTTTACAAGATAGTCCTAGCACTGATTAACAAATGCAGAGGCTATAATATCTCTGGAACGGTCCTCATCAGGCAGAATAATAAAAATAGCACACGGCTTGCCGTCGGGAACGACAATTTTTGAAAAATCTATGGTATTGCCACTTGTTATTTTCTGAACGCCCATATCAGTAGAAAAAATTTTCAGATTAGTTGCAAGAGTTGAGAAAATAGAACCTATCATTTCTCCTTTTGCAAAATTTGATGAGGCATATGCTGCTCTTGCAGGATTACCAACAGGCAGCTTTCTAAATATTTCATCAAGTGCGTTCACTCGTATCTTATCTCTTATCTCATCGTGAGAACCATAGGTTACAAAGAAATGATACACCGATGGCATAGTAACCTTATCGAGCTGACCGCTTTTATATCCCTGCTCAATAAGGTATAAAATCATAGCCATGAGTAAAGCGTGAGCGGAATCAGGCCATATAGGATCCGACTTTGGATTATCGGTAAACAGCGAGGCTATACTGTCAATGATTTTATTGCAGTTAGATAAGTCAGGCTCATCGTCCTCGATAACTTTCAGATACTCTTTCTTCGCCTCATGGAGCAAGTCCCACTCATCAGAGCGGGTTGCATCGTCCAGATTAAGAACATAAACATTATATCCATTTTCTTCAAGTATCGAATATGTGCTTTCAAGAGCGTCACCTTTCATATCATTAGTGATAAACGACTGCTTTTCCTCGACCGTTGATATTGTGTATATCAGCGGTAAGATTACCAGCTGACCTTTACCGGAACGTGTTGTTCCTATAACAAGCGTATGAATATTTTCCGTATCGAGATAGGCGGTTTTGCCGTTCATAGCAACCATAATTCCACCTTCTTCACAATAGTCGAGTTTATCAAGCTTGACCGGCACAAAGTTTTCTTTTAGTTCTTTGGCATTCATCCATCTGTCATCAGATTTCAGATTATCGGAGTCATGTTTAACGTGCCAGCGAATATCCATGCGTATTACAATAAACATGGCAGCTACCATTGCCATCATAGCTGCCAAAAAAGGCGGAACATTTTCAATTCCGTTATAAAGATATTCAGTTTTAAATTTAAAGAAGTCCTTTGGAACTTCCGTCTTAGCGTATTGCCCGTACTTTAAGGAAAGCGTAAAATATTTCAGAACTACGTTCATTCCAACAAAAATTAGAGGACTCAAAAACAATAGCTGAAAAATTTTCGCTATATTATGGGCAATTTCTTTTCGGTTTTTCTCCTTAGAACCTGTCTTCACAAGCTAAAATCGACGCAAAAGGGTTTGTAAATTGGAAA
>JBJERA010000029.1:0-3284 GCA_051882035.1 Hominimerdicola sp. | reverse complement strand
ATTATTGTCAAGAGAGGAATTATCAAGCGTAACGGTAATTACAAGTTCTTCTTGGAAACAGAACTCTCAAAGGTACAGCTTGAAGAATATAACAATTACAGCAAGCGAAATGCTGAGAAGAAAGAGCTTAAAAAGAAAATCAAAGAGGCTAAGGAAAAGGGCGAAAGCTTTATTGAGCTTGAAAAAGAATATGAGGATAAGTTTGGTAAAAAGGCTGAAAAGTCTCGCAAGGAACAGCTTGAAAAGGCGGCAGAAAAGGATAAAAACCTCGAAACCAATGATGATTATGAATCTATTATAGATAGTGACAATGAGGAAGATGAATCCTCAGATGAAAAGACAGTTGAAAATTCAGACACGGAGGGCGAAGAAAATGAGTAAGATTATTGACGGAAAGCAGGTATCTGCACAGGTTAAGGAAAGAATACGCAATGAAGTTGAAACACTGAAAGCAAATGGTGTAGAAATCGGGCTTGCAGTTGTGATCGTAGGCGACGACCCTGCGTCTAAGGTTTATGTAAGAAATAAGAAAAAGGCTTGTGAGGAATGCGGAATTAAAAGCTTTGAATATGCTTTGCCTGCGGAAACTACTGAGGAAGAGCTTTTGGAGCTTGTGAACACTTTGAATAATGATGATAAAGTTGACGGTATTCTGGTTCAGCTTCCATTGCCAAAACACCTTGACGATAAGGTTATTATTGATAATATCCGTCCTGATAAGGACGTTGACGCATTCCATCCGGTAAATGTAGGTAAAATTATGATAGGAGATTACAGCTTCTTGCCTTGCACACCAGCCGGAGTTATGGAGCTTATTGACTCAACTGGTGTTGAAGTTACAGGCAAGGAATGTGTTGTAATCGGAAGAAGCAATATTGTAGGAAAGCCACAGGCTATGTTATTGCTCCACAAGAGCGGTACTGTGACGATCTGTCATTCCAAGACTAAAAATCTTAAAGAGGTTTGTTCAAGAGCTGACATTCTTGTTGCCGCTGTGGGCAGGGCTAAGATGATTACTGCTGACTATATTAAAGAGGGTGCAGTTGTTATTGATGTCGGAATGAACAGAGATGAAAACGGGAAACTTTGCGGTGATGTTGATTTTGAGGACTGCAAGGATAAGGCTGGTTATATTACTCCTGTTCCGGGAGGCGTTGGTCCTATGACTATTGCTATGCTTATGCAGAATACGCTTACAGCAGGAAAAAATCATCACCACTGCAAATAAGTTAAATGTAAAATTTGTGTTAATCGACTTTACAAATTGATGAGTTTATAGTATAATATTTATTGTTGTAATCAACACTATCCATGCAACAGAGTATGGGCTACGCCCGAAAGTGGGAAAGTTACCTGCCATATTCTTTTACATTGGAAATATTTTTGAAAGAGGTACAAAAAATGCTTAGAAAAGACGAAAAGACAGCTGTTATCGAAGCTAACAGAACTCATGAAACTGACACAGGTTCTCCTGAGGTACAGATTGCAATTCTTACAAAGAGAATTAACGACCTTACTGAACACCTTAAAACTCACAAGAAGGACAACCATTCCAGAAGCGGTTTGTTCAAGATGATCGGTAAGAGAAGAAATCTTCTTAACTACTTGAAGAAGAAGGATATTGAGAGATACAGAGCTACTATCGAAAAGCTTGGTATTCGTAAGTAATATCGTAATTATTCATCAAGGCAGAGGCAATAATTGCCACTGCCTTTTGGTGTATATACAGTTTGGTGATTGTATCTTAGCATTAAACAGAGTTTACGAAGTTCGCAGATTCTGTTTATTGCTAATACATTCACCGATAGATTTTAAATATTGGAGGATATTTTATGTTTGAAAACGCAAGAACATTTGAAACGACATATGCTGGCAGACCTGTTGTAGTAGAAACAGGCAAGACCTGCGGATTGGCTAACGGCTCATGTTGGGTAAGATACGGTGAAACCGTTGTAATGGCTAACGTTACAGCGTCTAAAAAGCCAAGAGACGGTGTGGATTTTTTCCCTCTTTCAGTAGATTTTGAGGAAAAGCTTTATGCTGTTGGTAAAATCCCTGGTTCTTTCACTAAGAGAGAGGGTAAAGCAAGCGATAAGGCAATTCTTACTTCACGCTGTGTTGACCGTCCTATCAGACCGCTTTTCCCTAAGGATATGAGAAATGACGTTTCAGTTGTTATGACTGTTCTGGCTGTTGACCCAGACAATTCACCTGAAATTACAGGTATGATTGCTACTGCTATTGCTCTTTCCATTTCAGATATTCCTTGGAACGGTCCTGTTGCGTCAATTAATGTTGGCATTGTTGACGGCGAGTTTGTTCTTAACCCAACTCTTGAACAGAGAGCGAAAAATCATCTTAACCTTACTGTTGCAGGTTCTGCTGAAAAGATTGTCATGATTGAGGCAGGTGCTGACGAAATTCCTGATGATGTAATGCTTAAAGCTATTGAAACAGGTCATGAAGAAATTAAGAAAATGGTTGCATTCATTAATGAGATTAAGGCTGAAATCGGCAAGCCTAAGTTTAAATTTGAGTCAATGGAGATCGACCACGATTTGTTTGACGAAATCGAGGCTATGGTTGGCGAGGACGTTAAGGTTGCTCTTGATACAGACGATAAGAATGTTCGTGACGCAAGATTGCAGCCGATTATTGACGCTGTTCATGAGAAGTATGACGAGCAGTATGCTGATAATACAGCTATGCTTGACGAAGTTCTCTACAAATTACAGAAGAAAATTGTTAGAAACTGGCTTTATGAAGGCAAGCGTGTTGACGGCAGAGGCATTGACGAAATTCGTCCATTGGCGTCTGAGGTTGGCGTTCTTCCAAGAGTTCACGGTTCCGGTATCTTTACAAGAGGTCAGACTCAGGTTATGACTATCTGTACTTTGGGCCCTGTTTCCGACGCTCAGAAGCTTGACGGACTTGATGAGGAAACTACCAAGAGATATATGCATCAGTATAATTTCCCTTCATACTCCGTTGGTGAAACAAGACCTTCAAGAGGCCCAGGCAGACGTGAAATCGGTCACGGAGCTTTGGCTGAAAGAGCACTTGTTCCTGTTCTTCCTTCTGTTGAGGAATTCCCATATGCTATCAGATGTGTTTCTGAGGTTCTTTCTTCAAACGGTTCAACTTCTCAGGGTTCAATCTGCGGTTCAACTCTTGCTCTTATGGACGCAGGTGTTCCGATTAAAAATCCTGTTGCAGGTATCTCATGCGGTCTTATCACTAAGGAGGACGGCAGCTGGATGACAATGGTTGACATTCAGGGTCTT
>JBJERA010000028.1:0-14742 GCA_051882035.1 Hominimerdicola sp. | reverse complement strand
TCCCAAGATTTTAATAAAACGTCCGTTTTAAGCATAAATAAAAATACTACTACGTCAAAAAGTATCAGTGCAACACAAGGTAAGACTTACTATATAAGGGTAAGGGATTACAAGATTGTTTCAGGTAAAAAAATCGTAGGAGAATGGTCGAACAGCAAAAAAATTACTTGTCAGTAATACATAACATATTAAAATAACCTTAGAAGAATTTTCTTCTAAGGTTATTTTTCAAGTAAATGTAAATTTTTATTTCATGGGATTTAATCCCTTTGCCAGTATGCAATACTGCATATCATATGGTCCTGTTATCGGGGGAATATAGTTAATTCTGAAATCATGGGGAATATCGTCGCTTTCCTTTGGAATTATCAGGCTGACGTTAGTATACTGCCCCAGCTGACTGTCTATTTCAATCGAACCGCAGAAATATTCGGCATAACACTTCGCTAATGATAACCCCAATGATTCACGTTCGCCAAAGCCTTTGAAATTCCCAAATGGAATTAACGCTCTGCTGATAGTTTCGCTGTCGATACCGTTTCCGTTATCTTTTACGCTGATAATAATATTTTCGCCCTCAGTTCTCAGCGACAACTCACACATTTTTTCCATCTTGTCATTATACATATATGAATTTATAAGCAAATTATAAACCACAGCTTTAAGTCTTTCTCCATTAGTAGTAGCATAAACCCCAGGCTGGACGTCAAAGCGGAACATACAGCCGTTTTCCTCAAAAATGTCGCAAGCCTCCGCTCCCACAGCGTCAAGAATATTGGAAATATTCTGATAGCGGGTTTCAAAAAATCCGTTGTAATATTTAGAAAGCTCATTCATATTGACCGTTGCGGAAAAAGTTTTCAGCACTCTGTATCTTGCCTCACGGTCAAAGCGGAGATAATCCAAATCCCCTGCTTCCTCAAATCTTTGTTTCTGAGAATCAAGCATACTCACAATCGCAGCAAGCTCCAATCGGATATTTCCCAGAAAATTCGATTTGAATTTCAGATGTCCCGAACGGTCAGAAAGCTTTTCAATATCGCTGCATGAATAGAAATGCAGCATATAGCCTTTTATTTTTTTTCCGTCTTTCAACGGTTCGATTTTCACCGCCCACGAATCGCTGAAATTACCAATATACTCGCCTGTTTCGGTATTTTCCAAAGGAATCGTAAATTTTCTGTCATAAAAAAGTCTGATTTTATCATTATCAATTTTGTCAGGCAGATAGTCCTGATTTTTCCACACAAAATTCAGATTTTCATCAGCAAGGATAATTTTTTCTGACGAGTTGCGGTAAATATTTTTGACCGAATCGAAAAGCTCCATAAAACTCACCCCCATACTACGGATTTTCAAAAAGCAACCAATTATGAGTCTGTCTGTCTTTTTATACTATTATACCTTATAAAAGGCATCAAGTCAAGAAATATTTACAGCAGTTATGTTTGTAAAAATATCCTGATTTAGTGCAAATCAAACCATTTGTTGACTATACTTAAAGGTTTTACCGTGTGTTTCACATTTTGTGAATTCAGTTTGCAGTTTACTAAAAGTTTTTAAAAATATTACATAGATTTCACTAACAAAATTGCATCGGAAAAATACGGCTCTTTTGTAGAAGTTAACTAATTTGTTCATATACGATTTTACTTGTAAATGCGACAAAAACCGTTATGCCCATATTCAAAGGCTAAATCCCCATGAAAAGCCTGCTATACTGCATGACGTATGTTAATTTATACATAATTTTTTCGCTATTCTTGTGGTTAAAAGGGGTTGCAAAGTCACAAAAAATTTGTTATAATAATAACAATGCTGTAAAATGGGCAGTTATGCAAAATGCTTTTTGTTTTTTACGAAATATTTCGCTTGAAAACAAGAGAGAATTTTTAATGTTTTTATACAAGATGATCAATTCTCCCAGAATTTTCTGACCGGCTTATTGCTGTCCTGCCTTTGAAAAAACAATAGGTACTGTTTGACAGCAAAAGTCTGATACCATTTTTTGTAATGGTATCGGCAGGCGTGGCAGAAATCACGCTAAGTCACTATGACGCTGTAAGCGTTTATTAATATCACAAAGAGAGGGAAAAATTTATGAACAAAATCACCGTAATTGGTACTGGAAGCGTAGGTGCTACTATCGCTTACACATTGGCGACAATAGGAATTGCCTCTGAAATTGTTATGATTGATATTAACAAGGAAAAGGCATACGGCGAAGCTTTGGATATCCGCCAGGGTACTCCATTCTGCAACCCATGCACAATCAATGCAGGCGAGTACAGCGACGCTGCTGGTTCTGACATTGTTGTTATTACTTCGGGTCTTCCAAGAAAAGCCGGTCAGTCAAGACTTGACCTTGCTCAGATCAACGTTAATGTTATTAAGGAGATTACTCCTGAAATTACACGTTATGCTCCTGACGCTACTTATGTTATCGTAAGCAACCCTGTTGACGTTCTTACATATGCTTTCTGCAAATATTCAGGTCTTCCTGAGGAGCGTATCATCGGTTCGGGTACAATTCTCGATACTTCCCGTCTGCGTTCAAGACTTGCTGAATTCTATTCTATCAGCCAGCAGAACGTTCACGCTTATGTATTGGGCGAGCACGGCGATTCAAGTTTCATTCCATGGTCTTTGGCTAACATTTCCAATATTCCTGTTCAGGATTACAATAAATCTATCCTCAGCGCTGACCATGATTATCCTGAATTTGATTTTACTGAGACTGAGGAATATGTTCGTAAATCAGGCGCTGCTGTTATTCAGAGAAAGGGTGCTACATTTTATGCAGTATCAATGTCTGTTGCTCATCTTTGCAAATGTCTACTAAGCGGTATTGACACTACTTTGACAGTTTCCACAATGCTTCACGGCGAGTACGGCATTGATGACGTTTGCCTCAGCTTGTTGAACGTTATTGGTCACGAAGGTGCTCATAGCAAGATTCTTCTTCCTTTGACTGACGCTGAACTCAGTCAGCTTCACAACAGTGCTGACAACTTAAAGAAAGTAATTAAAAGCATTACATTTTAAATTAAATACTATTTGAAAGGAAGTTTTTTTACATGGAATACCGTATTGAGCATGACTCCATGGGCGAAGTTAAGGTTCCTTGCGACCGTCTGTGGGCTGCACAAACGCAGAGAAGCCACGAAAACTTTGAAATCGGCGTTGGCATTGAAACTATGCCGGCTGAGATCGTTCACGCTTTCGGTGTGCTTAAAAAAGCGGCTGCAATTGCAAACAACAAGCTACGTCCTGAAAAAATGACAAACGAAAAGCTGAGTGCGGTTATGCAGGCTTGCAACGAGGTTATGTCAGGTCAGCTTAACGACCACTTTCCTCTTGTTGTATGGCAGACCGGTTCGGGTACACAGTCCAACATGAATTCCAACGAGGTTATTGCTAATCGTGGCAATCAGATTCTTGGACAGAAGTTGCTTCACCCGAATGACGACGTTAATATGAGCCAGTCATCTAACGATACTTTCCCTACTGCAATGCACATTGCAGCTGTTATTGCACTTGAAGATAAGCTTATTCCTGCTGTTGAGATTCTTATTGATACTTTCAAGCGTCTTGAAGCAGAGAATGAGGGTATTGTTAAGAGCGGCAGAACTCACTTGCAGGACGCTACTCCTATTAAGTTCAGCCAGGAAATCAGCGGTTGGCGTTCAAGTCTTGAAAAGGACGTTGAACTTATCCGCAGAGCTATGGAGCCTTTGTATGAGCTTGCTTTGGGCGGTACTGCTGTTGGTACAGGTCTTAACGCTCCTGCATCTTTCGCTGAAACAGTTGCTGCTGAGGTTGCAGGTATTACAGGCAAGCCTTTCGTAACTGCTGCTAACAAGTTCCACTCACTTACTTCAAAGGACGAAATTGTTTTCGCTCACGGTGCAGTTAAGGCTCTTGCTTGCGATATGATGAAGATTGCTAACGACGTTCGTTGGCTTGCATCTGGTCCTCGTGACGGTCTTGGCGAAATTTTTATTCCTGAAAACGAGCCTGGTTCTTCAATTATGCCAGGTAAGGTAAATCCTACTCAGTGCGAAGCTGTAACAATGGTTGCAGTTCAGGTTATGGGTAACGATGTTGCTGTTGGCATGGCTGCTTCTCAGGGTAATTTTGAGCTTAACGTATTTATGCCTGTATGCGCTTATAATTTCCTGCAATCTGTAAGACTTCTTGCTGAGGCTATTACTTCTTTCAACAAGAACTGTGCTGTTGGAATTAAGGCAAACAAGGATAAGATGTATCACAATCTTCACAATTCTCTCATGCTGGTTACAGCTCTTAATCCTTATATCGGATATGAGAACGCTGCAAAAACCGCTAAGAAGGCTTTCAAAGATAACATTTCTTTGAAGGAAGCTTGCGTAGAGCTTGGATTCCTCACAGCTGAGAAATTTGACGAAGTATTCCATCCGGAAGAAATGGTATAAACGGGAGGAAATAATTATGAACGTTAGTTATTTTCCAGGTTGTACATTAAAGAATAAGGCTGTTCAGCTGGACATTTATGCCCGCAAGAGCGCTGAGGCTTTGGGTGTGACTTTGGAAGAAATCGAAAATTGGCAGTGTTGTGGCGGCGTATTTTCAACTGCTAAGGACGAAGTTGCCACAAAACTGTCCTCTGTGCGTGTTCTTAAAGCCGCACTTGATAAGGAACAGCCGCTTGTTACAGTCTGTTCCGCTTGTCACAATGTAGTTAAGCAGACAAATCATGCTATGCAGACTGACGCTGAGTTTGCGTCAAAGGTAAATAATTATATGGGTGAAGAGCCTTACAATGGTGAAACTGTTGTGTATCACTACCTTGAAATGCTCCGTGATGTTGTAGGCTTTGATAAGATCAAGGAAAAGGTTGTCAATCCTCTTGCAGGCAAGAAGATTGCTGCTTATTACGGCTGTCTGCTTCTCAGACCTAATTCTGTTATGCAGATGGACGATCCTGAAAATCCTAGCATTATGGAAGATTTTATCCGTGCTATCGGTGCTGAGCCGGTTATATATGCTAACCGTAATGAGTGCTGCGGCGGATATGTTACTATGGAAAGCCCTGAGCTTGCTAAGAAAAAGAGCAACGCTGTTACAGGAAATGCTGTTGCCAACGGTGCTGAAATGATTGTTACAGCCTGTCCATTGTGCCGTTATAATCTTGAAAAGAACGGCTCCGATATTCCAGTTGTATATTTCACAGAGCTTTTGGCTGAGGCTCTCGGTGTAAAGGAGGATACAAATGAGTAATAATAAGTATCTTCAAGAAGAACTTCTTCGCATAAGCGGAGTAAATCCAAAGAAATGTATGAAATGCGGTAAGTGCTCGGCTACTTGTCCTGCATATGATGAAATGGAATATCATCCTCACCAGTTTGTAAGCATGGTTGAGTCGGGTGATATTGAACCTTTGCTGAAATCCAAGTCTTTATACAGATGCCTGTCATGCTTTGCTTGCATCGACAGATGTCCTCGTGGTGTTGAGCCTGCAAAGCTGGTTGAGGCAGTTCGTGTTGCAGCTCTCCGTCAGAAGGGTGCAAACCACATGACAGCGAATGACGTTCCTGATTTGCTTGACGAGGATATTCCTCAGCAGGCTATCGTCAGCGCATTCAGAAAATACAGCAAGTAAGGAGGAAAAGATTAAATGCAAAGAATTGGTGTTTTTGTATGCTGGTGTGGCAGTAACATTGCCGGAACAGTAGATGTTCAGGCGGTGTCCGACGCTCTGAAAAACGAGCCGGGCGTAGTCTTTTCCACTAACTATCAGTATATGTGTTCTCAGGCAGGACAGAACATGATTATCGAGGCTGTTAAGGAGCATAACCTTACAGGTATTGTAGTATGTTCCTGCTCACCTCGTATGCACGAGGCTACTTTCCGTAAGACTGCTGAGGCAGCAGGAATCAACCCTTACATGGTTGAAATCGCTAACATTCGTGAGCAGTGCTCATGGGTACATAAGGAAATGCCTGTTGGTACTGAAAAGGCAATTATTCTCGGTAAGGCAGCTGTTGCTAAGGTTAATCTCAACGCACCGCTTACACCGGGCGAGTCCCCTGTTACAAAGCGTGCTTTGGTTATCGGCGGAGGTATCGCAGGTATCCAGACTGCTCTTGACATTGCCGACGCAGGTTTCCCTGTTGACATTGTAGAGAAAAAGCCTACAATCGGCGGTAAAATGGCTCAGCTTGACAAGACATTCCCTACTCTTGACTGTGCGGCTTGTATTCTTACGCCTAAAATGGTTGACGTTGCTCAGAATGAGAATATTCGTATTTTCTCTTACAGCGAGGTAACCGACGTTAAGGGATTTGTCGGTAACTTTGACGTTACAATTAAGAAGAACGCTCGTTATGTTAAGGAAGAACTTTGTACAGGCTGCGGTGCTTGCGTTGCTAAATGTCCGCAAAAGAAAGTTCCTAACGAGTTCAATCTCGGTATGGATAACCGCAGTGCAATTTATATTCCTTTTGCACAGGCAGTTCCTAAGGTTGCTACAATCGACCCAAATGCCTGCAATATGCTGAAAAACGGCAAGTGCGGTGTTTGTTCCAAGATTTGTGCCGCAGGTGCTATCGACTACACTCAAAAGGACGAATACATTGAGGAAAAGTACGGTGCTATCGTAGTTGCTACTGGATTTAATCCTATCAGCATGGATAAATTTGACGAATTCGCTTATAATCAGTCAAAGGACGTTATTACTTCACTTGAATTTGAGCGTCTTACAAATGCCGCAGGTCCTACTGCCGGTAAGCTGCTCCGTCCCTCTGACGGAAAACACCCTCACACAATCGTATTTGTACAGTGCGTAGGTTCACGCTGCGACGCTTGTGCTGAAAAGGGTAAGGAGTATTGCTCAAAGATTTGCTGTATGTATACTGCAAAACACGCAATGCTTACAAGAGATAAGTATCCTGATACAGACGTATATGTATTCTATATCGACGTAAGAACACCGGGTAAGAACTTTGACGAGTTCTATCGCCGTGCTGTTGAGGAATACGGCGTACATTATATTAAGGGTATGGTTGGCAAGGTTACTCCTGAGGGAGATAAGCTGAAGGTTCAGGCTTCCGACCTGCTTGCTAACAAACAGCTTCATATTGACGCTGACCTCGTTGTTCTGGCAGCTGCTATCGAGCCTGACAAGTCTGCTCGTCCATTGGCTACAATGCTTACAGCTAGTATGGATACCAACGACTTCTTTACAGAGGCTCACCCTAAGCTTCGTCCTGTTGAAAGCCCAACGGCAGGTGTGTTCCTTTCAGGTACTTGTCAGGGACCTAAGGATATTCCTGAAACTGTTTCTCAGGCAGGTGCTGCCGCTTCAAAGGTAATCGGACTGCTTGCTAAGGATAAGCTTAAAGGAAATCCATGCGTTGCACACTCCAACGAAATGATGTGTAACGGCTGTTCTTCATGTGAACGTGTATGTCCATACGGCGCTATTACTTATGAGGATAAAGAATTCCGTATGCCTGACAGAACAACTGCTGTTCGTCGTGTGGCTAAGGTTAATCCTGCTGTATGTCAGGGCTGCGGTGCTTGTACCGTTGCTTGTCCTTCGGGTGCTATGGACCTTCGTGGCTTTGCAAACTCACAAATTATGGCGGAGGTAGATGCAATATGCAAATAAACGAATATAAACCTTTGATCGTTGCGTTTTGCTGCAACTGGTGCTCCTATGCGGGCGCTGACCTTGCAGGCAATAACCGTCTTAACTATCCTGCTGATGTAAAAATTATCCGAGTACCATGCTCATGCCGAGTTAATCCTATGTTTATTCTTCGTGCGTTCCAGCGTGGCGCTGACGGAGTAATTTTGTGCGGTTGTCACCCCGGCGACTGCCACTACACCTCAGGTAACTATTACACTCGCCGCCGTATGGCTCTGCTTTTCTCCATGCTTGATTATCTCGGCATTGAAAAAGAGCGTACCCGAGTTGAGTGGGTTTCGGCAGCGGAAGGCGCAAAATTCGCTGCAACTATGAATGATTTCGCTGAAAAGGTTGCTGCTCTCGGCGAAAACAAGAGATTGGAGGATCTGCGATGCAAAAAATAACACGTGAACAGTTAATCGACAAAGCAGTTTCTCTGCTGTCCGACGGTACTGTTAAGTTCGTTCTCGGCTGTAAAAAGGGCGAGTTCGACTATGATATAACTCCTGCTGTTTTTGAAAGCGAGAGTGATTTAAGAGAGAATTTCGTATGGAATGATTTCTGCGGAGCTAACTTCTCCAAGTATCTTGTTTCAAAGACCCGTAAGTGCGACGGAAAAATTCTTGTTTTCCTGAAACCTTGCGATACATACAGCTTTAATCAGCTTTTGACCGAGCATCGCTTTGACAGAGAAAAAGTTTATGCTGTGGGAATTCCTTGCGAGGGTATGGCTGACATTGAAAAGGTAAAGGCTGTTTGCGGTGACGGTATTTCCTCTATTGATTGCAGCGGTGAAAAGATTGCTGTTACTACTCTTTATGAGGACGCTCCTGTTATGGTTGACGCTAAGGACGTTCTTGCTGAGCGCTGCGTAAACTGCAAGAGCAAAAAACACGTTGCTTATGACGAGCTTATGGGCGAGGACGGAGATGTTCTTGATTCCAACCGTTTTGACGAGGTTGCTAAGCTGGAGGCTATGACTCCTGACGAGCGTTTCGCTTTCTGGCAGAATGAGCTTTCACGTTGCATCCGCTGCAACGCTTGTCGTGACGTATGTCCTGCTTGTACCTGCGAAAAGTGCGTATTTGACAACCCTAATTCCGGTGTTGAAAATAAGGCTCCTGCGGACAGCTTTGAGGAGAAAATGTTCCACATAATCCGTGCGTTCCACGTTGCAGGACGTTGTACTGACTGCGGAGAATGTTCAAGAGTATGTCCTCAGAATATTCCTCTTCATCTGCTTAACCGTAAATTTATCAAGGATATTGACAACTTCTACGGCGAGTATCAGGCTGGTGCGGAAGTTGGTTCAAGAGCACCGCTTGTAAATTACACTACCGAAGATATCGAGCCTTGCGATGTATTTGACAGGGGGGAAAATGATGCGTAAATGTTCTCTTGATTCTATTAATGCTGTATTTGCGGAAATCGCAAAGTCTGCGTCGCTGTATCTTCCTGTTGACGGTACTGACGGCAAGACTAAGTTTACAAAATGGGCTGAGGGTACTCAGTGGAGCAATGCGCTCAATACTGTACGCAGTCCTAAGGATTTCTTCTTCCCACAGACTGAAAACCTCATGGAGTTCAAAACTTCGGGAAAGAATATTGAAATCATTGACACCCGCAGTGAAACAGAGGATTTTGTTATATTCGGCGTTCGTGCCTGCGACGTAAAGAGTTTTGACGTTCTTGACAGAGTTTTCCTTAATGCACCTGTTGACAGCTACTATGCTTCACGCAGAGAGCATGGCGTTATTGTTTCTGTTGCTTGCGGCAAGCCTTCCGAAACTTGTTTCTGCAAGACTTTCGGAATTAATCCTGCTGAACCTATGGGAGATATTTCTGTATGGAAAACAGAAACTGAGCTTTTCTGGCAGGCTAATACTGAAAAGGGCGAGGCTCTTTTGAAGAGCATTGAGGCTTTGACTGAGGAATGTTCAGCTGATTCAGCTGACGCTGAAAAGGCTAAGATTTCCGCTGTTATGGATAAGCTTCCTCTTGCAGGTCTTACAACTGAAAAATTCGGTGCAGGAAAGACTCAGGAATATTTTGACGCTCCTGAGTGGGACGAATTATCTGCAACTTGTCTTGGCTGCGGAACTTGTACTTTTGTTTGTCCAACCTGCCAGTGCTATGATATTAAGGATTTTAATACCGGAAATGGCGTAATCCGTTTCCGTTGCTGGGATTCATGTATGTATTCCAACTTTACTCAGATGTCGGCAGGTCAGCCGCGTCTTACTCAGAAAGAGCGTTTTAGACAGCGTTTTATGCACAAGCTTGTTTACTATCCTGAGAATAACGACGGAATGTTCAGCTGTGTAGGTTGTGGACGCTGCGTGGCAAAATGCCCTATTTCTATGAATATTGTTAAAGTAATGAAAACGATTGGAGGGAAAGACAGTGAATAACCGTGAAGAAGCATTGATCCCGAAGATTGGCGTTATTACTGATGTCCGTATGGATACCCCTGATATTAAAACATTCCGTGTAGTTACTCCTGACGGCGTAAAGGCTTTTGAGCATCGTCCGGGTCAGTGTGCTATGCTTTCAATTCCGGGCGTAGGCGAGGCAATGTTCTCTATTACTTCTTCTCCTACAAATCAGGAATTTATGGAGTTCTCCATTAAGAAGTGCGGCTGCGTTACCGAGTGGCTGCATCAGGCTGAGGTTGGTCAGCAGATTACTATTCGTGGTCCTTACGGCTCACCTTTCCCTGTTGATGATGAATTTGCAGGAAAGAATCTGCTGTTTATTGCAGGCGGCGTAGGTCTTGCACCTCTCCGTTCAGTTATCAACTACTGCCGTCATTACCGTGATCGTTACGGCAAGATTGATATTGTTTACGGTTCAAGAAGTAAGGACGACCTCCTTGATTATAAGGAAATTATTGAAGAATGGGCTAATGACGATAATGTTAATGTTCATTTGACAATCGACAATCCTCAGGAAGGCTGGGACGGTCACGTTGGATTTGTTCCTAACTACGTTAAGGAACTAGGTTTTGATACGGATAAGACTGCTATTCTCTGCGGTCCTCCGATTATGATTAAGTTTACGCTTGACGGACTTTATTCCCTTGGATTTGAAAAAACACAGATTTATACAACTCTTGAAATGCGTATGAAGTGCGGAATCGGCAAATGCGGAAGATGTAACGTTGGTTCTAAATACATTTGCAAGGACGGTCCTGTATTCCGTTTCGATGAGCTGGACGAGTTACCTGACGAGTATTAAAGGAGTAATATCATGGAAAATATGATAAATATTTATCTGTTCGGAAAGAAGTATTCAGTTCCGGACAATCTGACAATTATGAAGGCTATGGAATATGCCGGCTATCAGCTTGTAAGAGGCTGCGGCTGCCGTAACGGTTTCTGCGGTGCTTGTGCTACCATTTACCGTATTAAGGGCGACAAGGAACTTAAAGCTTGCCTTGCTTGCCAGACTAAGGTTGAGGACAATATGTACGTTGCTACATTGCCTTTCTTCCCACTGGTTAAGCAGGTTTACAATATTGAGGAAATCAAGCCTACTCAGGCTGTTATGATGCAGCTTTATCCTGAGATTTACGCTTGCGTTGGCTGTAATGCCTGCACAAAGAGCTGTACTCAGGGTCTTAATGTAATGCAGTATATCGCTTATGCACAGAGAGGCGATTTTGAGAAGTGCGCTGAGGAATCCTTTGACTGCGTAATGTGCGGAGTATGTTCATCACGTTGTCCTGCCGGTATTTCCCACCCACAGGTTGCAATGCTTGCTCGTAGAATCAACGGTAAGTATCTTGCTCCGGGCTGCGGACACCTTGAAGACAGAGTTAAGGAAATCAAGGACGGCACATTTACCGATCTTATTGAAGCACTTATGCAGAAGCCGATTGATGAGCTGAAAGAGCTTTATAACAATCGTGATATTGAGAAGTAAGGAGGAAAGCTCATTATGTATTCCGAGAAATTTCAGAAATCCTTAGCTGCGGTTGAAGCGGCAAGAGAAAAGAATATTGCGCTTGAACCTGAGCGTATGACAGCACAGCAGAAAGAGGAACTGCTTGCTGCTTATCACCCGGACTATAAGCAGGACGAGTTTTCTGTTTTGGAAATCGGTCCTAACAAGGGCGAAAAGGTTCCTCATGAGCTGGCAGAAATGTTGCAGGCTCACAGCCGTATCACTGCTGACAGCGTTGACCTTTCAAAGCCTGATTACGACGTTGACGTTCTGATTATCGGCGGAGGCGGAGCAGGTTCTTCAGCTGCTATTGAGGCTAACGAAGCAGGTGCTGACGTAATGATCGTTACTAAGCTCCGTATCGGTGACGCTAACACAATGATGGCTGAGGGCGGTATTCAGGCTGCTGACAAGCCAAACGACTCCCCTGCTATCCACTTTGTAGATGCTTTCGGCGGCGGACACTTCGCTGCTAAGAGAGAGTTGCTTTCAAAGCTTGTTTGCGACGCTCCTGAGGCTATTCAGTGGCTCAGCAATCTTGGCGTTGAGTTTGACAAGGAAGCTGACGGTACAATGATTACTACTCACGGCGGCGGTACTTCCCGTAAGCGTATGCACGCTGCAAAGGATTACTCCGGTGCTGAGATTATGAGAACTTTGCGTGATGAGGTACTTAACAGAGGTATTCCTGTTGTTGATTTCACTTCTGCAATCGAGCTTATTCTTGATGAAAACGGCAATGCGGCAGGCGCTGTTCTTATGAACATGGAAACTAAGGAATTGTATGTTGCTAAGGCTAAGACTGTTATTATCGCTACCGGCGGTGCAGGACGTATGCACTATCAGGGCTTCCCTACTTCCAACCACTACGGAGCTACTGCTGACGGTTTGGTATTGGGTTATCGTGCAGGTGCAAAGCTTTTGTATGCTGACACACTTCAATATCACCCAACAGGTGCAGCTTACCCTGAGCAGATTTTCGGTGCATTGGTTACAGAAAAGGTTCGTTCACTTGGTGCAAAGCTTGTTAACGTAAACGGCGAGGTATTTATGCACCCACTGGAAACCCGTGACGTAACTGCTGCTTCTGTTATCCGTGAATGCAGCACAAGAGGAAACGGCGTTGACACAGGCGACGGTTACGGCGTATGGCTCGATACTCCAATGATTGAGGCTATTGGCGGTGAAGGAACTATTGAAAAGCGTATTCCTGCTATGATGCATATGTTTGCTGAGTACGGCATTGATATTCGTAAGGAACCTATCCTTATTTATCCTACACTTCACTATCAGAACGGCGGTCTTGACATTACTCCGGACTGTATGACTACAAACATTAAGAACTTGTTTGTTGCAGGTGAGGCTGTTGGCGGTATTCACGGTAAGAACCGTCTTATGGGTAACTCACTTCTCGATATTATCGTATTCGGCAGAAGTGCCGGTCAGAATGCTGCTAAGACTGCTAAGGACGTTACAGTCGGCAAGCTTTCACTTGACCATGTAACTAAGTTTGAAAAGGAAATTGCTGACGCAGGTATTAAGACTGAGGCAGTTTCTCCAAAGCTTCTTCCTAACTATACTAAACAGAAAAATATTTAATCCTGACTTATGTTCCTGCCACAGAAAAACTGTGGCGGGATACATTTTTGAATTTTTTTAAAGGCGACACCGCATGAATATTGTATACGCATAACACAAAAACACTTTAACATTACAAAGAATTCTGTATGGAATAACGAAAAGCAAAAAATCCACAGTAGCTATGCGGCGTTGCCTTAATTATGAAAAGAGGTTAACCTTAATGAATTTATTTGATGGAGTTATTTCCATTCAGTCAATAACATATCTGATGTTTACGGTTATGGCAATTCTTGCTCTGGGATACCTTCTGGGAAGAATTACAATCAAGGGCGTATCTCTTGGCGATGCAGGCGTGTTTATCGTAGCACTTCTTTACGGATGCTTTTTCTATGATAACCTTTCCGAAGCACTTATGGTCAAAACAACAGCTGCCGATGCCGAAGTTACTGCAACTTATGTCAAAGAGGCACTTAAACTGATTGAAAACCTCGGTCTTATCCTGTTTGTAACATCGGTAGGATTTATCGCAGGTCCTAATTTCTTTGGAAATTTCAAAAAGAACTTCAAATCCTATGTACTTCTCGCACTTGTCGTTATTATAATGGGCGGACTTTCATGCGCAGGATGTATCATGGTTGGCCGTGGAATTTCCGACGTTTCTAATGAAGAGCTTACAGCTATGCTTGTTGGACTTCTTTCCGGTTCTCTTACTTCAACTCCTGCATTCTCAGCTGCAAAGGCAACAGTAGATCCTGCATTTGAGGACGCAGTTTCAGTAGGACACGGTATCGCTTACCTGTTCGGAGTAATCGGCGTTGTACTTTTTGTTCAGATTATACCAAAAATTCTGAAAGCAGATATGACAAAGGAAAGAGAACTGCTATCAGTTTCTGCCGATTCTAAGCAGGATAAAAAGGAAAACAAGGGCAAGCTTATTGAAATCGACGAGTATGGAATCATGCCTTTTGCTCTCGCAGCAATCTGCGGTATTTTCCTTGGCTCAATTAAGATCGGCAACTTCTCTCTGACAACAACAGGCGGTTGTCTGCTGGTTTCACTTGTACTCGGACATTTTGCAAGAATAGGCAAAATTTCTGTTATGCCAAAAACAAGCCTTCTCAAAGTTTTCAGAGAGCTTGGACTTATCTTGTTCCTTGTTGGTGCAGGAGTTGCAGGCGGAGCAAGCTTTGTTAAGTACTTCGAGGCAGTTTACTTCCTCTACGGTATTGTTATGACAATTGTTCCGATGATTGTTGGTTTCTTGTTTGCAAAGTATGTTCTCAAACTGAGCCTCCTCAACAACCTTGGTTCAATCACAGGCGGTATGACTTCTACCCCTGCTCTCGGAACTCTTATCAATACAGCAGGTACAGAGGACGTAGCTTCTGCTTACGCTTCCACATATCCTGTGGCTCTTATAGCAGTTGTTCTGGTATCACAGTTCCTAATAATTTTATTCTGATAAATTAGAATACAACACAAAAACTGACTTCGCAAATCAAGCGAAGTCAGTTTTCTTTTAGTAAAATACAAAATGCACAAAA
>JBJERA010000027.1:0-3299 GCA_051882035.1 Hominimerdicola sp. | reverse complement strand
TATCGCTTGACTGTTTTGTGTTGCCCTCAGTCAACGTTAATTATTATATCACAAGGCAACATATTTGTCAAGCGTTTTTTTTATTTTTTTTTGAAACTGATCACTTTTGTGCAAATACTACAATTTATTTTTTCTTTCTCTCTTTCATTTTATTGACAATAACATCTTTAAAGAGATATCCGATTATTCCTGCTCCAAAACAAATACTCAGTGCAATAATTATAATTCTATAATTTCCGCTTGTAACTCCGCTTCCCAACAGCGTTGAAAGAAGAATTGCGGGAAGTCTGCAAGGCATTACATACAGAAAAAAATCCCTTTTGCTCACCTGCGTCAGCGGCACAATGTACGAAATAACGTCCTTTGGTATTCCGGGAATAAGATACAGAATTATAAGAATTACCGTCAGCTTTTTTTCATCTTGCAAAAATTTATATTTTTTTAAATGCTTTTCGTCAACAAAAGCCTCCACAACAGGTCTACCAAGCTTTTTCACTATAAGGAATATGACAAGCGTTCCCAGCACCGTTCCTGTAAAAGATAAAAGACCTCCCCACAGCCAGCCGAAAAGCATTCCTCCTACTACCTGAACAGGCGGAATAACTGCGATTACAACCTGCAAAGCCTGCAAAAACGTGAAAATAATTATTCCGCCAATTCCGCTGTAAGCTTCAAGCCTATCACGAATACCTTCAAGACCCTCCTCTGTCCTCAGAGCTTTTATAAGCGGAATTGCAGCTATTGTAGCTATTGCCAATACCACGCCCAAAGCTATAAGGGTTATTATTTGTACTCTTTTTTTATTTCGTTTTGTCTGACGAGCCGCCTCTTTTAAAATCTCCTCGTCTTTATACATTTCTTTACATTCCTCCGTAAATGGAATTATTTTCTCCTTAATATTTTCTTTCTGAACCAGTTCACATATATATTAGTCAGCTGTGTTAAGGCGTTTTCATAAACTATAAAGAACACATTCGCCATTGCCCACAGCACTAAAATCGCATATTTACCGAAGCGCTCCAACCCTTCAAGCATATCCTCAGAAGTGAAAAGATACTGAAAAATCACATAGAATATAATTATCGCCAGATTGAACACTCCGAATTTTATAATCCAGGTAAGAACTTTATTTTTCTTTTTATCAAGATAATATTTCAGAATAGGATAATATCCCATGAAAATTATAAACAAAAGCGATGACTGATAATTCGGTGTAATAAGCGGACAAAGCAAGCTCACCGCACAATAAGTGGCAATCGCCCAGTTCTTATCCGTTTCAACGATCATTACTACCATTAAAAATCCGGCAAAAGTTGGTATTGCATAGTCAAGCATAGGCATAAAACTGCTTGTGAACATTGCCATAAGGCATACAGCGGAAATTATCCCTCCGAGCGCAACCTTAAAAGCAATTTTATTTTTCAAACCTCACCACTCCTTAACAGCACGGTATAAGGTCGCCGCCCATGCACTCGCAGCAGCAGTCTGCACAGCACAGAGATGTGCAGCAGTCCATTCCCTGTCCAACATTTGAGTAATTATTCTGATAAGGAGAGCCGTTCATATTTCCGCCTCTGGACATATTCATGCGTTTTAAAGCGGATTGATACTCCATATTACTTGGATTTATATTGCAAGCCATCTGGAAATTTGTATAAGCCTCATTCAGCCAGCCTCTTTTATAACATACCGAACCTTTGAGAAAATACCACTCTGCATTTCTTGAAGACGCCGAAACGCTTTCAAGAATCTGCTCCGCCTGAGTAATATTTCCCGACTGAATTAAACTTCTTACACGATTGTTATCGAAACCGTATGAATTTCCCGAATAACCGCCGGAAGAACCGCCGTTTCTTCGTTCGTTCATAATTTGATCGTAAGCTGCGTTTACGTCTGCCATTTTTTCAGCGGCAACATCGGAAAGCGGATTGTCCTGATACTGGTCAGGGTGATACTTCTTAACAAGTTCCTTATAAGCCGCCTTGATTTTCTCATCAGAATCCGACGGTGAAACTCCTAAAACCTTGTATGGGTCACTGCTGTTCATAATCATTTTCCTCTCTTTTGTCTTTTTTATTCTTAACGGACTTATAAACATTTTTCAGTCCGAGATACACAATATTATCAAGAATATCCCTATAATGCTTAAAATCAAGCTTTACATAAACCTCCGCAAGTTCCCCCAGCGTCAAATTTATGCTGTCGTCCGTATAGGAATAAATCTTTTCAAGCAAATCCTGCGAGATTTTATGGGAATTTTTTTCAATACCAAAGCTAATCAGAATCGGATTATACGAACCTTTTTTTAAATCGTCCTGCAAATCGTCCAAAGCGTCAGTAATGTAAATAAATCTTCCCATAAGATAACCGAAACGCTCCAAAAGAGCCTTTTTTTCGTCATCATCGGAAAGTTCTCCGAAAACTGCGGTCATCATTTTCGCCGTAGGCTCACATGCTATATCAATCCCGTCGCATTCACGCTTTTCAAGCTTGTCTTGCAGTTTCATAGCCGACTCGATTTTCACAGCAAGTTCGGGATATTCCGCAGAGGCTTTTTTATAAGGCTTTCTGAAAAAAGGTAATGTAATCAATGCCATAGCCTTTCCCTTAAAACCTTTATCTGCAATATCGTCTTTAAGCTTATGATAGGTAAGAATTACCGCTGACGATGAAGAATATCCAAAATCATTGGCGCAAGCGGCGCACATTGATTTCTTAAAAGGGTGTGCAATACAGCGTTCCTTGCAGGTTTCAAGTTTTTTCCCTCTCAAAGATAAATCAATCAAAGCGAGAAAGGTAATATCATAGCTCAGAGTAAATCTTGTAAAAAAGCCGTATCTTTTGCCCATATCTTTACAAAGACCGCAGTAAACCGCTTTATAAATATCATATTCAAACATACGCATATAGGGCTTAAAGGCTTTTACATATCCGAACAACCGATCCACCTCCGCAATAAGCCAGCCATTACGCAGAATTACTTTTAACAATTATATAATATAATTGTGTTTATCATGTGATAACCTGTTTAATTATATAATAAAAGCATACGCTATGTCAAGAGGTTTGGAGGATTGGAGTGGCTATTCTGCGCACATTATAAATTATAAAAGTCTAGAAAAGAAAAAAGGTAATTCACAAGATTTTAAGTTTCAATTTTTCTGAATTTCATGTTTGCAAAAAACGGAGCATTTCACTCTGATCTGCTCCGTTAGTTTTTGTAAAAAATTAATACTCACTTCCTAAATTAGAAATGAGCATTAATTTTTAATAGAATTATAGAATTATGAAAGGTTTTG
>JBJERA010000026.1:0-14819 GCA_051882035.1 Hominimerdicola sp. | reverse complement strand
AAAAAACGAAATATCAGAAGTTTTTCAGAAATATGCTTGTTAATACCAGCTTTGATATAGCGGAAGATAACAATTATGTTGCCCAAATATTGAGTTATATAAATGCACAAAATAATTTTTCATTGGTGGAATTTAACAGGTTTATTCAAGATATGATGTCTAATAATGCGGACAATATTGTTCAGGAAACTGTGCCGGAAAATGTTGCAAACATGAATAGCTTCAATCCTTTGCCTCAGAGTGTGCCTGTTAATTCAGAACCGATTAATAATGCTAATTCTATTAATATTCCAAGTAATAGTGGAAGTCTTCCTGTTAATAGTGGAAATATGTTACCGAATAGTCCTAATGTATTGCCAACACCTTCGCCTGAAACAGAAACTAAGGGCAAAAAATCTGGTTTTATGGGTAAACTTTTTGGCGGAGAAAAAGATAAAAAGAAAGGCAAAAAAAGCTCGAAAAAATCTGCTGGCAACGCTAATTCTATGACTGGTATAAATATACCCGGACAAAGTCCTGTTGCTAATAATATACCTGCCGGTGAAGAAAATTCCAATAATATGGCTAATGCTGCTCAGCCAGTTGCTCAGATGAGCAATATTCCGCAAATGACAATACCTGCAAGCGGCAGTGCACAGAATACAATGTATGGAGCAAGCACTGCTAATAATGGCGTTGTGGGGGTTACAATGGGCGGAATGCCGTCTAATACTAATTTTAATTCAGGTAATGTAATTCCTCAGCCTGTTGTTCAACCAAATGATAATGATAACGAAAGCGACTATACAACTCTTTTAGTTGATGATGATTTTCGAAACGGTGTAGCTATGCTTCGTCGTGTAAGAACAAATGAATCTATTTCAATTAATAAAGATAAATTCGTTATTGGAAAAGAGAAGAATTTTGTTGATTATTATGTAGATGGAAATGCAGCAATTAGCAGAAGTCATGCTTATATTTTAAAAAGACAGGAATCTTATTTTATAGTGGATACTAATTCTAAAAATCATACATATTTAAATGGAAGAATTATTTCAAGTAATGTTGAGGAACCGCTTAATAATGGTGACAAAATTAAACTGGCAAATGAAGAATTTATATTTATACAATAGTAGATGGTAAGATATGAAATATATAATAGGTGCTCATACAGATGTGGGAATCAAAAAATCAGTAAATCAGGACGCTATTTCAATAAAGGTTGCTGAAACTCCGTATGATGAAGTTTTAATGGGAACTGTCTGCGATGGGTTAGGCGGACTTGATTGCGGAGAGATTGCCAGTTCATATGTTTTAAAAAAATTCACAGAATGGTTTTCAAATCAATTAGTGTCAATTCTTAATGACTCAAAGTTTGAAGATGTTTTAAAATCTCAGTGGTATGATTTAGTATTTGATCTAAATAATAAATTGTTAGAATACGGTAAAGAAAAAAATATGAAACTTGGTACCACTTTGACCAATATTCTTGTTTTTAAAGGCAAATATTATGTCATTCATATTGGTGATACGAGATTGTATGAGATTAATCGTAAAATAAAGCAGCTGACTAATGACCATACATTAGTTGCAAGAGAAGTATCATTAGGTCACATTACTATGGAGCAAGCAAAAAATGATAAGCGTAAGAATGTATTGCTTCAATGCATTGGAGTAACTCCTAAGCTAGAACCTGATTTCTTTTCAGGAAAAACATCGAAAAATACAGTTTATCTTTTATGTAGTGACGGTTTTAGACATAAAATATCTGAAAATGAAATTTTGGATAAATTCTCTCCTGCTGCAATTTTAAGCAAAGATGATATTGTAAAAAAATGCAGGGAAGTTATTGAAATTGATAAGCAGCGCATGGAGACTGATAATATCACGGCAGGGGTTATAAAAATAATTTAGTTCAGGGAGTGTCATATTTAATGAAAATTAAAGTAGCAATAGTTGAGAAAGACGAATTGTATCTTAATAGAATAGTATCTTCTTTTAATGATTTTTATGCAAATGATGTAGAGTTATTTACTTTTTCAGATGCTGAACTTGCATTGAATGTTCTTTCTGGAAAATTAATAGATGTTTTTCTTATTGGCGAATGTTTTGTGGATACGATAGTTCCGCAAGATATTCCATTTCAGGCAAAAATGATTGCATATTTTGTTGAAACGAGAGATATTGAAACTATCAATATATTCAGTGCAATTTGTAAATACCAAAAGGTTGACCTTATATATAAGTCTATTATTGATTTGCTTGCTAATAATGACAGCTATTGCTATGCAGATGCAAGCAGTCTTGATTCAAAAACAAAAGTATTTGCAATTACATCTGCGGTTGGCGGTGTAGGTGTGTCAACTCTTACCGCTGGATTTGCTTTTAATTTGGCCAAATCAGGCAAAAAGGTGATGTATTTGAGTCTTGAAGATTTTAGCAGCGCTGATTTGTTTTTTAGCGATGAGGGAGATACATCATTTAGCGATGTAATATATGCTATATTGAGCAGAAAATCTAACCTTGCAGTAAAGCTGAAAACGTGTGCAAAAACTGATAGCTTAGGGGTTAACTTTTTTTCTCCTTGCAAATGTGTGCTGGAAATGTCCGAACTTAACGACGAGGGTGTTCAGACATTGATAGCATCCTTGATTGCAAGTAATGAATATGATTATATCTTGATTGATATTCCGCTTAGATTTAATAGGAGTACAGAATACATATTTAAAATTTGTAATAGTTTACTTTGTATTACTGATGGTACATTTATGACTAACAGGAAAACAGTTGAAGCTTTTGAAGGTATGAAGATACTTGATTCCAAGAAGAATACTCATTACGCAGAAAAATTTTCATTAATATACAATAAATATTTAGATAGTTGTAGTAATATCATTAATAAGCAGGATTTCCAGGTTAAAGGTGCCGTGCCGATGGTTACTGATAAAATTGATCCTCGTAATATGGCACTCAAAATTTCTAACATGGCTATGTGGTTGAATATAGCTAGATTTTAATGATATTTCGGAGAGTAAGTTATGGAAACTAATGAAATTATAAAAGTTGTTGAACAAATAAAGCAATATATTTCCGATAATATCAATCTTGCAGGCTTGTCAGATGATGATTTGAGAGATGAAATAGATAAATCTATTGAAATTTTATGTAAGAGCAGGTATTTGACAATCAAACAAAGAGTAGCTATATCTGAGCAAGTTTATAGTTCGATCCGAGGACTTGGCGTACTAGACGTAATTATGTCAGACGATGATATCACAGAAGTTATGATAAACGGAATTGATAATATTTTTGTTGAAAAAGCCGGTCGTTTGCAGAAGCTTGATGCAAGATTTGAGAGTGAAAAAAAGTTGGAAGATATTATTCAACGTATTGTTGGAACTGCGGGACGTGAGGTCAATCAAAGTAATCCTATTGTTGATACCAGACTTGCTGATGGTTCCCGTGTTAATGTAGTTCTTCCTCCGGTAGCTTTATGCGGTCCGACCATTACAATCCGTAAGTTTTCAAAAACTCCTATGACGATTGAAAAACTTATTAATTATGGTTCTCTTACCAGAGAAATTGCGGACAAACTTGAACTGCTGGTACGAGCTAAGTATAATATATTTATAAGCGGCGGTACAGGTTCAGGAAAAACAACTTTCCTTAATGCTCTTTCTAATTACATACCGAAAGATGAACGTGTAATTACAATAGAGGACTCTGCTGAATTGCAAATTACCGGAGTTGAAAATCTTGTTCGTCTTGAAACTAGAAATGCAAATACAGCAGGTGTGGGAGAAGTAACCATAAGAGATTTGATTAAATCATCGTTAAGAATGAGACCTGAACGAATTGTTGTCGGAGAGGTAAGAGGCGGAGAGGCGTTGGACATGCTTCAGGCAATGAATACAGGACATGATGGTTCGTTGTCAACAGGTCACGCCAACTCTACAATAGATATGTTGAGTCGTTTGGAAACAATGGTTCTTCAAGGTTCCGCAAATTTGCCATTGGAAGCTATTCGACAGCAGATTGCTTCTGCGGTAGATATAATTATTCACTTGTCAAGACTCAGAGATCATTCCAGAAAAACTATGGAGATAACCGAAGTAGTAGGGTATGAAGACGGAAAAATTAAGCTTAATCCTTTGTATGTGTTTCAAGAGGACGAGAACAGTACTCTTGAAAAGGTATCAGGAATGTTAAGACGCACAAAAAATCCGCTTATTAATGATTATAAGTTAAAATTAACCGGAATTAAGGATGTAATATAACATGAGTAAGGAAAAAAAAGAAAAGAAGCAAAAAAAGCAAAAGAAACAACGTGAACCGGAATATTGTATGTCGGCAGTTAATACCAGAGTGTTGAATTATAGAGAGTATTATCTTTCGGCAAAAGAAAAGATAATTTATTTCACTCTGGCTTTTGTAGTAGGCGCTTTGGCAGCATATTTATTTTACGGTGGTTTAGGTTCTGACGCTGATGGAAATCCTACCAAAATTACATATATATTGAATGTTATTATAATGTCGGTTGCTGGATTAATATGTGGAATTAAGTTTTTGCCTGCCAGAAGCAAACAGCTTCAGGTTAAAAGACGAAATAAATTGAGACGTCAGTTTATGGATTTGTTAGATTCCCTAGCTTCTTCCGTTTCGTCTGGAAATAATGCCAACAATGCATTTATTTCATCAAGAAATGATTTGCTATCTCAATATGATGAAAATGCAATGATTGTAAAAGAATTGGATATTATTATTGCAGGAATGGTTAATGGAATCGGAATTGAAGATATGATTTATGATTTAGGCAAGCGTTCAGGAATAAAAGAGATAATGAATTTCGCACAGGTTTTCAAATTGTCGTATAGACGAGGTGGAGATTTTGGACGAATCATTCGTGAGTCTTATGATATGCTTTACAATAAGATTCAAATTGAAATGGAGATTGAAACTAAGATTACATCAACTAAAAATGAGTTGAATATGATGTGCTTTATGCCGATTTTATTAGTTGGTATGATAAAGATGTCAGGCGGAGATTTTGCTAATAACTTTCACACGGCGACAGGTGTTTTGGCTACAACGGTTGGAGTTGTGATATTCTTTATTGCATATAAGATTGGTAAAGTAATAACAAATATTGAGGTGTAAGGCTATGGTATTGAACTATACGATGTTAGTTTTGCTTGTTTTGTTCAGTTTTGTATTTATATATTGTTGTGCGAAAGCGAAATCTTATGACAACTATATTGCACCGCTGGATGATAAAGAATTTGCTGGAAAAGAACTGTATGGTGTTGGTTTTGCTTTTTTAGATTTGATAAAATTTGATTTTACATCTGAAAGTGTACAGAAAATCAGAGATCAGATAGTTATTATTCATGGCAAGAAATACAGTGATTTTTATCTTAGGGTTTCTTATGCACAGAAATTTTCTTATGCAATATTGATTATATATTTTTCACTGGCATTAGCTTGTATTGTAGGCGGTTCAGATGGAGCTGTATTAGCAGGTCTTGGTGTAGTGGTAGCTATAGTATCATATGTTTATTATTCTTCTGTTTTTCAGCAAAAGATCGATAAACTCAGCAATCAGTATATGAGTGACTTTCCTAATGCTATTTCAAATATTGCGCTTCTTGTAAATGCAGGAATGTTTTTGCGAGATGCATGGAAAGCAGTAGCATATTCGGAAGATGGTCCGTTATTTGACCAGATGAAAATGGTCGTGGAAGATATGAATAATGGTATAGCGGAAATCGACGCTTTGTTTGCGTTCTCTAATAGGTGTGCAACACCTGAAATCAGGAAATTTGTTGCTACAATAATACAAGCCATCGACAAAGGCGGTAAGGAACTTACTTCATCGCTTTCTAATCAGGCTGATGGCCTTTGGAATGCAAAGAAACAAAGAACTTTACAAGCAGGTGAAAAAGCAGCAAATAAACTGATGATACCTATTGTAATTATGTTTGTTGGTATTATTGTAGTAATAATAGTGCCTATATTTACAAATCTCGGAATTTAACGGGAGTTGTATTTATATAGAATTTTATTGTAGGGGGTGAAAAATGTGAACGATATTATGTTGTTGGCTTATGCTTCAATGATGAAGGCAAAGACTAAGCTTTGTGAAAGAGCTAAGGAGTTTGCTAAGGAGGAAAAGGGTGCAGCAGAGTTTATTGCTGTAATTCTTATCATTGCAATTATTGTTGCTTTGGTAGTAATTTTCAAGGATAATATTTCTAAGCTTTTTGAAAAGATCTGGAACCAGATATCCTCTGATGCAAGTTCAGCAATTAGCGTGTCTGTGGCTTCTACGCCATAAGTCTATGATTAATCTAAGTTCCGATTCATTTAATATGAATCGGAACAATTTTAGCAATAAGGATGTGGAAAATCATCGTTTATATAATAATATCAGCAGTTATTGCACTGCTATCAACTTTTCTCATGTATATGTATATGAGTAAGAATAAGTATTTTACTTTTAAAAAGAATGAAAATTTTGTATCTCTTAAAGAGTTTATGAAGGAAGCTCCTATCGGTGAGGAAGATAATACTTCTGAACGTGCAAAAGATGAAAAAGAGAATATAAAAAATCTTGAAATTAAAGATGGTTCTGGGGAAGACGTAGTAAAAGAAATTTTAGGATATTCAAGGCTTACTTCAATTATATTGATGATATTATCAGCAATAGGTGTATTTGCAGTTTCTTGTTTATTGTTTAAATATGCAAAAAACTACTTGTTCTATTCCAAAATGATTATAATGTACATTATTGTTACTTTTGTAGCTATAACAGATTACAAAAGACATATTATCCCTAATTTGTTTATAATAATAGGTTTAATTTCACGAGCGGTTATTTACGTTTTGGAATTTATTTTCTGTCGGGACATCTTTACTTCTATATTGAAAAATGACGCTGTGGGATTTGTTTTAGGCTTTGTTATTTTATTTATAGTTGCAATGATAGCAAGAAACTCTCTTGGATTTGGCGATGTAAAGCTTTATGGAATCATTGGACTTTTAAGTGGAGGTACCTGCACGTATTGTACATTGATTTTAAGTTTACTTTGTTGTGCAATTATTTCTATAATACTAATGTGTATTAAAAAGAAAAATAAAAATTCACAGATCAGCTTAGCACCGTTTATCTATATAGGTTTTACAGTGTGCTGTGTGCTAGGAATTTTTTAAATATTTCAGATGCTGGATAAACGATTGCTTTTGCAGATGCTAAACGTTGTTTCATTTATTGGAACTTATAAATATGTGTTACGGGGAATGAAAAAATGAAAAATATAAATTTGTTGTTAATAGTTACAATTATAGTATTTGACCTTCTTGCAGCGTATAAAGTGGTCACATATCCATACCATGCAGATGAAGATAAATATAAGATAGCCGTACAAACAGCAGAAGATTATTCAAAAGAAAATCTATGTAAAAAAGCAGTAGATGCGTATCAAGAAGTTCTGAGTATCAAAGATACTTATGAAGTAAGAATGAAAATGATTGATTTGTATGATAAGGGATATGAAAATAAGGAATTCAGTAATTTAAGTTTTAAATATGATTGCCTTATTGATACTATAAATAAATATCCTTCCGAAGCAAAACCATATGAAATAATTATTGATATGTATTATTCTGATAAGGATTTTGATTCTTGTGCGGATTATATTCTTCTTTCACAAAAGAATAATATTGAATCTGATTTTATAAATAAGGCTTATAAAATTGTATGTCATATGTATGAAGAGTATATAACTGATTTTGAATCAGTAAAGAGCCTTTATAATAATTTTTACCTTGCATCGAAATCGGTAACAGTATCTTCCATGCAATCAACTGAATTAGACAATAGTTCTGTTGAAAATGAAGCAGCTGAGAGTAATTATTGTATAATTAACGACCATGGTTCTATTGCCAAAACAGTCACTGCAAGTTGTATGTCTCCAACATCAGGGGGATGGGCTTTTTATAAAGTGTATGGGCGTACATTAAAACAAATGGGCAGTGGAATACTAGAATCTTTGAATGAAGAGCAAGACATAGAAGATGGACAACTATATGCTTTTGTAGAAGATGAAAACGGAGTAAGACAATTTTATCTTGATTCAGTTTTATCTTCGGAAACTGGATATGGAGATGATTTGCTGTGTTGTTATAATGAAAAAACAAAAACGTACACATATTATGACAAAACAGGAAAAGAGCTTTATAAAGGTTTTTCCTATGCAGGACGTTTTAATGATACTGTGGCTGTTACTGTTCAGAACCAAAAAACTTCTATTATAAAAACGGATGGCACCGCTGCATTAGAAGATATAGACAGCGTAATTTTGAATGAAATTGAAGAATGTTCCTTTAACGGTAAAATGTTTGTTAAATACAAAGGTGAAAATAAATATTCATTGGTAAATACGTCTGATTTACAGAAGGTCGGAGATTTTACTTGTGATAATGCAGATTTGTTTATAGATGGATTGGCAGCTTTTGAAAAGGACGGAAAATGGGGATTTGTCAATTCTGAGGGTAAGGTAGTCATTCAACCTGAATATGAAAATGCAAAGTCGTTTTCAAATGGTCTTGCGGCAGTTCAGAAAAATGGAAGTTGGGGATTCATTAATGAAAGCGGAGAAATGATGATAGATCCTATTTTTTCTGATGCAAAATATTTTACTTCAAAAGGTGTTTGCTTTGTACAAACAGAGGGTGAAATCTGGCAAATAATTAGATTATATTATTGGGACGACAATGATGTATAAGAGGTAGAAAAATGAAAAGATTAAAAGATGAAAGCGGAAATGTTGCAATTGAAGCGGTTTTTGTTGTTACAATTACAATAATAACGATCTGTATTTTGATAATGTTTGGTTTTTTATATTACCAGAAATCTTTATTACAAGCAGTTGCAAATGAAACTGCAACTCAAATGGGGAGAACCTACTCGTATGAGAGCAAAGACCCATTTATTGGTTATATCTCGGAAGAAAAGTTATTAAGGGAAAAGTTAGTTGATTATTGTTATTTTTTGAAAAGTCCATCAAAAGAAGATGCTGTTTCATATGCAGGTACTTCAAATCATAGCACTGATATGGCGACTAATGAAAGCATAGAGGCGGCTTGGTTTGCAGCAGCAAGATTAAATCAATATAGATTTATGTCAGCCAATGCTAATACAACTACGGTGTCGGCAAAAGTATATAAGAGCGATTTAGTTATGTTTCAATCTGAAATAGAAGTGGTTATTTCAGAAGAATATTCAATACCTTTGCTTGGATTCTTCGGTATAACCGATCCTGTTAAATGTGAAGCGTCATCTCGTGCAATATGTACAGATATGCTGACTTATTATAGTATGTGTAATTTTGTATCCGAAGTTGAAGAGAAAATTATGGGAGATACTGGGATAGATGATTTAACAGATAGTGTTGGTAATGTAGTTGAAGGTGCTACTTCTACAATTTCGTTAATAAAAAAAGGAATAAATGAAGCCAAGAAATTATTAGGATTGGTCTCATCATAAACGTAATTTAATCTAAATAATTATTATTGGGAGGAGAAAAAATGCTTGAATTTTTTTGTACTCATAAAGGTACAAGTGGTGTAATATCAATCATGCTTTCATTATTGTTATTACCAGTTTATTCACTTGCGGCTCTGTTAATTGAAGCAGGAAGAATAAAAAATGCTCAAGAACAATTAAAAGAATTGAATGTAATGGGCTGTATGGCTGTTATGGCAGACTATGTTGAATATTTGCAGGAGGATTTTGGATTATTAGGCATAGATACAACTGATTGGAATAACAATGGTTTTAGCGAATCATCTTTTCAGGAATATTTGCAAAATTGTAAAACCAATGGTGGTGCGTCAACATTAAGTCTGAATAAGCTGTTCGGAATAGATGAAAGCGCTTGTTCAGTAGAAGGAATGTATACCCTTGCTGACCCTGAGGTGCTAAAACTACAAATTATTCAGTACGGAAAATTTACAATTCCAGCCACAGCATTGATGGATTTAACTTTAAGTGCACTATTTGAAACGATAAAAGAACATATTGACAAATTAACAGAAAAAGTAGAAAAGCTGTCAGAAACAGCAGAGTGTATTTCATCTGCTGATGATGCTGTTGAATCATCTGAAGAGCTTGAAGATAGTATTGCTGCATTGGAAACCGCTAATTCAGAATACAAGGCAGCTTTTGAAACTTTTAAATCAGCAATGAATGGTGTAAAAGCTGAATATCCTACAAATACGGCGGCTGCTGATATTCAGAAATTATTTGATAGTTGTGATACATATAAAACACAATCAGAAGCGTTACTTAACTTTTTAAATGGAAATAAAAGTACAATTGTATCGCAATTCTGTAATGATTCTAACAGAAGTCAAAGTACTGTGACAATTAACTTAACTGACACAGATGTGCAAAATCTTCAAAATGCAGGAATTAATGGTTACTCAACAGAAACTCCGGCTAGCTTACTCAATTTAATGACGAATATATCCAACAAAATGACTGAAATGGGATTGCAACCAGTTAATTTTGATTCAGAAAGCAATTTTGATACTAATGTTAGCAAATTAGATAGTGCAAAGCAGTTTACGAACTTTTATGCTAAAATGAAAGCCTCAGGCGCAGGTGAGAAATGGCAGACTGTTTTGGATAAAGCAAAAACATTAAAAGAAGCTTATGGTGATTATTCAGATAAGTTTTGTGACTTTTTTGATAAAATGAAGGATCTAGGTAATGCGCTGACTACTGCGAAATCAAATATTGAAGATATAATTGAAGATAATGATGAAGAAATAAGTCTTGAAGCATTTGAAGAACAATCAAGTGCAATTACAGATTTCTTTACTGCGGATATAAAAACTTTGCACGGCATTTTTAAAACTTATTGCAATGATAGATACAATGTGATAAAAGAAATAACAGTAAATGAAAATGATTATGGGCATCGTTCAAAATTTCAATCTTTTTCAGAAGATGATTATATTTTAAAAGTAGAATCAGTTACACAGATGGAGTCTGATGGAGGTATTCCTTTATATTTTAAATTAGACGCAATAACTGCTGCTTTGGCTATTTTTATGGAAGAAACGGTAGTTCAAGAGGATTCAGGATTTAATAATTTACTTAATCTCGGTTCACTATTGAACAATTTATTTAATAACGCCTTGCCTTTTGATACTAGATTGACCGAAACAATATCCTTGGATGATTTTCCAAGTAATCAGTATGCGTCTGATGCTAATGTATTTAATGATAATTCATATGGAGATTCGGATCATAATTATGCGTTGGAGTTATTAAGAGATATAAATAATTCTCGTGCAGAAAAATACAAATACGATTATAATCAGGATATGGGCGATAATACCCCTAACCCATATAGTGCCATAGAGGCTGCTTTCCAAAAACTTGGAGAATCACTTGGAGAGTTAGGCGAGGGGATTAATGACTTAAAAGATGCTATTGTTGGTTTGAATTTTTTGGATTTTATTAAAGCAATAGCTGATACGGCATTGGCGGTTATAGAAGTATGTGATGCTTTAATAGACGTTATTAAGGCAGTATTGGACTATGTTAAGGACTATTTAGCAGGTAGAATTAATGATTTCGCAGAGAATTTATTAATAACAACATATGGCACTGAAAAATTTGATAGTCGTGTAACAGCAGATAAAACAGGAATTTTGTCAACAGGGCATAAATTTGGAGGAGCAGAAGTTGAATACATTTTAATAGGAGATGAAAGTGAAGTAGTTAATCAATCACTTTCATATCTGATTGTATTTGGCATGCGATTCGTATTTGATATTATAACAGTATTGGCTGATAAAGATATAATGACAATAGCTGCGGCAGCCACAATAGCAACACCGGTAGTAGTTGTTCTTTGGGCTTTGGTTGAAGCTAAAATCGATATGGTATGCCTTATGTATGACGTAGAAGTTCCATTGATAAAAAAGGGTGGTGTTACTTCAGATGTTGTAACTGGTGTTCATTGTATAACCTGTCCAGAATTTGCTTTATCTCATTTATATCTTGGTTTGGCTGAGTTAGGAGAAGAAGACTCAAGTGATTATTCTTCAAGTTCTTCATCATCAAGTTCATCTAGTTCGTCATCCAATTCATCATCAAGCTCTTCTGATTCGTCATTGGACTCCTCAGATTCATCATCTGGAAATGACAGCCCAGAAGTGTTGTATGCTGATCAAATTATAAAAGATCTACTGAAGCGTTTTGTACCGACAAAATTGTTCCCTATGAGTTACAATGACCATATTTGGTTTGTATTGTTATTTCGTTCACAGGAAAAAAAGTTATTGCGTATGGCAGATTTGCTTCAGATGCGAGGCAGAGAGGCTAAGTCAAGCAGTACATTTATGTTAAAAGATGTTAAAACCTATGTGCGTACAAACGTAAAGGCAAGCTATTCACCTATTTTGCCAATAATGGGTATGAGTAATCAACAGCTTGATTTCTTTACTTTTAATGATATTCAATATAATGGTTATTAACAGGAAAGGATATAAAAATGAAAAAAGAAAAAGGTTCAATAACAATTGAAGCGTCTTTGGCACTTACATTTTTTATGTTTTTTATCCTTACATTCATAAGCCTGGGGGTTCAGTTTAAAATTCAGAGTGCAGTAAAACACGCTGTTAATCAGTCAGCTCAGACATTATCCATGTCCAACAAGTGGAAAGAGGTTATAGCAGGAATGTCTGTCCCTGAGTTGGTAAACAGCGTAGGAGAACTTATAACAGAAATTGATTCGGATTTAGGTGCTCAATGGGTTGAGTTCACAAGCGATATGCAATCATTTGGAAATTATTCAGAAGCTGAGTTACAGAAAGAACTAAAAAAGTATATTGTATACTATTTGACAGGCGTAGAAACTGATGATGAATCAACCATGAATAGCGAACTTAATAAGCTTCAAATACTTGAAATGGATTTAGACGGAACCAAAATAGATGGAGAGAATATAGAAATAAAAGTAAAGTATAAAGTATATTCAAAGATATCTTTTTGGGCTGATGAACTGACTTTTAATGAATCGCTTACATTAAAATTATTTAGCTAGTGAAAATTGCGTAAAATACTGCATCGTACCGATTATATAATCGGTACGATTTTTTTGTCAATAAACGCTCAGAATTCTTTTCAAACAACTTACACGGACTTTACAAATGGTTGATTTTGAATTTTACAAACATAATGTATCATAGTATTATCAGCTGAAAAGGATTAGAAAGTTAGTGAAAGAGGTAATTATTTATGAAAAAAACAAGATTTTTGAGTGTTATTGCGTCGCTTGCAGTTACAGCTTCAATGTTCGCAGGCTGCGGTTCAAGTTCAGGAGCAATCACAGTAATTTCCCGTGAGGACGGTTCAGGTACACGAGGAGCTTTCATTGAGCTTACAGGTGTTGAAGAAAAGGACTCAGACGGAAATAAGACAGATAAAACTACAACAGAGGCTCTTATCTGTAAGTCAACGGACGTTGTGCTTACTCAGGTTTCAGGCGATAAAAATGCGATCGGATATATTTCTCTCGGTTCTTTAAACGATACAGTTAAAACAGTTAAGGTTGGCGGAACAGAGCCTTCTACAGAAAATGTTGAGAACGGTTCTTATGAAATGGTAAGACCATTCAATATTATTGTTAAGGACGGTATTTCTGAGGCTGCTCAGGATTTTGAAAACTTCATCATGAGCAAAGAAGGTCAGGAGGTTATTGCTGATAGCTATATTGCAGTAAATAAGTCTGCTGAGGCGTTTAGTTCAAACGGAGCTTCCGGAAAAATTGTGGTAGCAGGTTCTTCTTCCGTAACACCTATTATGGAAAAGCTTGCAGAGGAATTTAAAAAGTATAATGCAAACATTGAAATTGAAGTTCAGCAGTCGGACTCATCAACGGGCGTTAAGTCTGCTATTGACGGTACTTGCGATATAGGTATGGCTTCACGTGATTTGAAAGACGATGAAACAGGTGTAACTCAGGTTACTATTGCTCAGGATGCGATCGCAGTTATTGTAAACAAGGATAACAGTGTTGACGACCTTACAGTCGATCAGATTAAGTCAATTTATATAGGCGAAACAACAGAGTGGAGCGCAATTACTGAATAATTGCAGGTGAAATCTTCGGGAGAAAGGTGATTTTTACGAATACGGAAAATGCAGCTTTGCAGGTTACAGCGGAAAAAAACAGGGGCAATGGCAAAATGAAAAGTGCTTTGCTTGAAAACGGAATGAAAGTTCTGTTTTTCATTTGTGCCAGCGTGTCGATTCTTGCGGTAGCGGTAATTTGTATATTTATGTTTGCAAAGGGATGTCCCGCAATCGCAGAAATAGGCTTAGGGGATTTTCTGCTTGGTTCAAACTGGAAACCGCAGGATACAAATGCGTCGTTCGGAATTTTTCCAATGATTGTGGGTTCTGTTTATTGTACCGCAGGAGCAATCATTATTGGTGTACCGATTGGACTTATGACAGCTATTTATATGGCGAAATTTTGTCCTAAAAAGCTTTACAAATGGCTGATGCCTCCGATTAACCTGCTTGCAGGTATTCCGTCAATCGTATATGGATTTTTCGGAATGGTTGTAGTTGTTCCGTTTATAAGAAACGTATTCGGCGGAACGGGAAACAGCATTCTTACAGTTTCGATTATTCTGGGTATTATGATTTTGCCTACAATCGTAGGCATGAGCGTAAGTGCGTTGAACGCCGTTCCGGACAGCTATTACGAGGGTGCGGTAGCTTTGGGGGCAACTCATGAAAGAGCAGTTGCAACGGTAGT
>JBJERA010000025.1:0-3304 GCA_051882035.1 Hominimerdicola sp. | reverse complement strand
GATACGGAAACATATATTGTCGGTACTCCTGCCGATATTAAGGCTTGGGCATACGGCGGTTGTCCTATGAAAGCTCCAAAGGGACTTATGCGGCACAGCAACAAGGCAGGCAATCTCGTAAAGGACATAAACCGCCTTATGAAGGTAAAGTATGAGCTTAACGAGATTATGGAGATAAGCGACAGTCTCTGCAATGCGGACGCATTATGTGACGGCAGCTGCAACTTAGTCCTTGAGGAGCTTTCGGAGTATTACGATATTTCCGAATACGCTAATATCGTTAAAAACTATATAATCTATTATTTATTCGGTAAGTTCAAGCTCCGCCAGAGAGATTTCAATAAAAAAATCGGGTTGTCCGTAAAGGGCAACCACGATCGTGCGGAAAAATATATAGAATTGTTCAAAGCGGATAGTGAGAAAATCTTCCGTCCGTTCATTTCGGCAAGGGCAGCGGATATTTTCGATATACGAACAGCTATTCGGAGCAGCAATGAGGTTTTGGACAGTTCTCTTTACAGGGTACACGATGATAACAGGAACATTAGCCTTTATGTGGCAAATGACTCTATCCTCACTTTGCTTGACATTTACTCCGATATTATGTCCGATGCAGGCAGACTTATCACTAACTGCGAAAACTGCGGACAGCTTATGATTACCAAACGTTCAAATGCTTCGCTTACCTGTGGCAGGACCACTTGCAAGAAAGAGCGTTTATACAAAGCAAACGATGATTACAAGAAACGTGCTATGGCTGATCCGATAAAAGAAGCGTATCTCAATTTCGACAACAAATGCAGGAGCTACCGCAAGAAGCTCTCCGGCTATCCCGACCTTTTGGAGAAATACAACAAGGCGTTTGACGAACGGCGTGAGAAAATTCGGGCTTTCAAGAGCGGTCTGACCGTAAAGAGCAGCACCAAAGATATTGACCGTTACAATCAGATGTGCTTTGATGCTTGTCAGGATTTGCAGGATTACTCAAAACGGCTAAAAGCAAAAATCGACAAGAGCACATAAAATAAAAAGGTGCAACAAATGCACCGTAACCGTCAAACTCTCCCCCGACATAAAAACCCAGCCCTCCACCGAACCAAATCAGCGGAGGGCTTTTATCCACCCGATCATTCATTCCAAGGCATAACAGGCGCATCGGAAGTAAGCAGCCTGTCAAAATAATCCTCAACATTCAGACCATTAGCACAAGCAGTAACTGCAAGCGAATAAATCAAAGCACTTGCCCTTGCACCGTTCTGTGTGTTGGAAAACAGCCAGTTTTTTCCACAACAAAAAGTCGAATAGCATTTTCAGCTTTGTTGTCTATGGAAACATTCCATTCTTCGATATTTCGGAGCAAATACTATATGGTACTTGCAATTCCACTTCGAATGTGCTAAACTATTAATACTGTTCTAATACAAATAATTGGTAGTCAAGTTTCTTTTAAGGAAAACATATATAATGTATTTACGCTATTATTCGTTAAATGCAAGATTCTGTAATCTCCATCAAAAAACCAATTACTAATACCATACAATTCATCAAATGCAATAACTCTATCATTATTAATATCATATATAATTGGTATAGCTTCATAATTATTTGTAAATGTAACAAAATTATCGTCTGCGTTAAGTTTATCAATTGGATAAATAGTTTCTAAAATGCATTTGTCATTATTCCATGTATAAATTCCAAACAATGTTTCATGCTTTATCTCATCATTTTCAATTATATCAATTGAAAAAATCTGATTTTTATTTGTATCAATATCATGAATAAATGCCTCTATATTACAGCTAAACTTGCCGCTAATAGATTCAATATATTTATACGAATTATTTTTTTTAGAGAAATAAATAATCTCATCTCCTAAGGGCAATGGATTTTGGGCATCATCTACTATTTTTACTACGGTATCTGAATTTATATCATACTGATATAAAGATGCCCGTATTTGATCCTTATCTTTCCAAAAATCATCAAAATAAACAACATTGTCTTTGATAAGAATGTTATTATTGAATGGAAAATAATATAACTCGCCATTTGAATCCGTGGAATAATCAAATATTAATTTAAGGGATTTTAAATTTATATTGTATAAATACAAATCAGCGTGTGACCACCACTCGTTATCACCAATTTTTATAATCAAATATTCATTATTGTATGCACAAATATCATATACATAATTATCCATATATTCAAATATTGTTGTATAACTTTGGTCGTTTATTCCATATTTACCAAGTTCCTTTATTGAAGTTATTGCTCCATTTTCTTCATATAGATTTATAAGCAAATTATCAGAATCTAAAATCCCATAACATGATATTTTTAAATTTTTAATTTCTTTTGGTAATTCTATTTTTTTTATATCTAAAACAGATTCTGCTGAGACTATTGGACAATTAACTTTATATTGGTTAGAAATATTTTGTAATATTTCTTCATTCAATTCATTAGTGTTGTTCTTTAAACATCCACTAAAAAACAACAAAATAATTATACTTTCCAACAAAAAAATGTATTTGTGATTTTTAGGCATATTTATCATCCTTTTAAAAAAATTCACATATTTCATAATCAAATGTGTATATATCGCTGATAAATATGATAAAAAAGAATTTATCAGCGATATATACAAATAAACTATATTTGCTTATTATTTAGTTTCATCACTAAATATTACCAAACAATTCCTCTAGTAGAAGCAAAGGAAGCGAGCTTTGATGAAGATACAGAATAATATCTTGAAATATTATCAGACCATGAAATTACATCAGATTTGGCAGGATCGACAATATATATAATATCACCACTATTAGCGTATCCATCAACCGCAACCCAATGTGTAATAGAACTGGCAGGATATCCTGGTAATATACTTGCATGACCGCTAATATTTCCTTTAGAAGTACCACAAGCTAAAACACCATGCCCATTATTTATAGTTGCAACAACTCGCCTACTTACCTCATCCCCTGTTAATGTAGTTGCTCCAGCTGCGCCATAAGGATATGGTATATATACAAAACCTGTAAGTTCCTGTAACACGTTTGGAACAGGAAATTGATCTTTTGAATCTCCATTGGAAAGATACCATGGGCATGACAAATCCTTACTGTATACTTTTTCCGCAATTTCTTCTTGCGTCATATCGACTTTTTCAAAATCAAGTAAACTTTTTATTGCTGCGTAACCACACCAAAAGTTTTTTTCTTGAGCAACTTGATAAATTGCCAATCTTTTATTTGTTGTGTTTTTTATTGAATGTGTTTTGTTGACGAAACAATAC
>JBJERA010000024.1:0-3322 GCA_051882035.1 Hominimerdicola sp. | reverse complement strand
GTATTCCTGCGTCGTTTCTATACAATCTGACGAAAAATTTTCTGCGTTATCCGCACACAATAGTTGTGCAGTATTTGCCTTAATTATACCAAATTTTCGAATCAGAGGTCTACCTTGGGAAGTCCTGCAAATCCTATTGCAAGGTCATCATCGGTAGGAATATAATCAGTCATAACACCGTCGTTGAACTTCTGATATGCTACCATATCGAAATAGCCCGTTCCGGTAAGACCGAAGAATATAGTCTTTTCCTCGCCGGTTTCCTTACACTTGAGCGCCTCATCAATTGCAACACGAATAGCGTGGCTGCTTTCAGGTGCAGGGAGAATACCTTCAATTCTTGCAAACTGCTGAGCTGCTTCAAATACGCTTGTCTGCTCCACAGAGGTTGCCTCCATAAGCTTATCATCATAAAGCTGAGATAGGATAGAGCTCATGCCATGATAGCGCAGACCGCCTGCATGGTTAGCCGAAGGGATAAATCCGCTACCAAGAGTGTACATCTTTGCGAGAGGACAAACCATTCCGGTATCACAGAAATCGTAAGCATATTTTCCTCTTGTAAGGCTGGGGCAAGACGCCGGCTCAACTGCGATGAAACGGTAATCAGCCTCTCCTCTTAGTTTTTCACCCATAAACGGTGCAATAAGTCCGCCGAGGTTTGAACCGCCGCCTGCGCAGCCGATGATAACGTCAGGCTTTACGCCGATCTTGTCAAATGCAGCCTTTGACTCAAGACCGATTATTGACTGATGCAGCACTACCTGAGAAAGTACCGAACCGAGAACATAGCGATAACCCTCGGTAGAGGTTGCTGTCTCTACTGCTTCAGAAATAGCGCAGCCTAAACTTCCAGTTGTTCCGGGATGAGCGGCAAGGATCTTTCTGCCTACGTTTGTAGTTTCCGAAGGAGAAGGAGTTACAGACGCGCCGTAAGTACGCATTACCTCACGGCGGAAAGGCTTTTGCTCGTAGGAAACTTTTACCATATAAACCTTACAGTCAAGACCTAGATAAGCGCACGCCATTGAAAGCGCAGTACCCCACTGACCTGCTCCTGTTTCAGTAGTAACTCCTTTAAGACCCTGCTTTTTAGCATAATAAGCCTGAGCAATCGCACTGTTGAGCTTATGACTTCCGGATGTATTGTTTCCCTCAAATTTGTAGTAGATCTTAGCAGGAGTACCCAGAGCCTTTTCAAGACAGTAAGCACGCACCAGCGGAGATGGGCGGTACATTTTGTAAAATTCCTGAATCTCATCGGGAATGTCAAAATATGGAGTTGTGTCATCAAGTTCCTGCTTAACAAGCTCATCGCAAAAAACAACTGAAAGCTCCTCTGCAGTCATAGGTTTGAGCGTACCTGGGTTAAGCAGGGGTGCAGGCTTGTTCTTCATATCCGATCTAAGGTTATACCACTTTTTAGGCATCTCAGATTCATCAAGATATGTCTTATACGGTATTGTCTTTTCCATAAAACGACCTCCAATCAATTAAATCAAAATAAGTATGTTTAAATTATATCACAATCCTCGCCGCTGTGTCAATATAAATAAAAAAATACACGAAATTCAATTTTGTCTATATAGATAATTTGTTTTTCAGCATTTGATATTGTTTTTGATTATTTTAATATGTTTTTAGTATGTTTAAGTATCAAAAGCATCAAAAATGCTCACATTGAATTGTTGAAATTCAGAAAATTGATTTCCGTGTGCAAGCGTTATAATAATATTACATTTTAATGATTTGTAGCATAAAAAAATTCATATGCACGTTATGTTCGGGTAATTGAAATTATGAAAAAAGTGTGGTATAATAAATTATATTATTTGTGTTGTAACTAATCACGTCTAGGAATATGAGCGGCGAATATAATTTATAAGTAGATAAAAAATAAAGTACATAGAAAATTGCATAACACAAGTGATATAGTAAAAATAAAAATATATTAAGTTAGGGAGGAATTTTAAATGGGAAGACATGGTGGTGGCTCAAGAAGTGGTGGAAGTAGTAGAAGAAGTAGTAGTTCGAGAAGTTCTGGTGGCTCACATGGCGGTGGTTCTAGAACAATAACGTCAAGTAAACCATTTACAGGTTGTTATAATCGTTCATATTACGATAGATTTGGTAGATTACATACTTGTTATACAAGTAATATAAATTTTGGTACTAAAAGTGCTTGGAATTTTGCTACTATATTTGCAGTGATTTTCATAACATGTCATATGTTAATAATGATTGTTTCTTTTGGTTCCACAATGGTTGATTTTGGAAGTAAAGTTTCGGGTAATCCTGACCGTATTTTTATTGAAGACAATGCCAATGTACTAACCGATAATGAAGAACAAGATATTTTGAAGCTTTTAAAAGATGTATATGATACATCTGGTATGCCTGTAACTGTTTACACTGATGATTTTTCATGGAAAAAACATTATGATGACTTATCTGTTTACTCGGAAGAACTTTATTATCGAATTGGATTTGATGAAGATGCCATGATTATATTGTTTACAGTGGATAATGACAATGATTTCTACGATTGGGAATATGATATGTATTGTGGCGATGATACAACCAAATGTCTATCTGATGCTGCATTTGATAAGCTTCTGAATAATTTTCAAAAGGGTATGGCAACTCAGGATTTAGCAGAAGCTTTAGATCATGCCTGGAATTCTGTCATTGATGATTTAGCAAAGACCAAGGTTAATTGGTCAAACACTCCTGTATTGGTGTTCATTCTTATATTTTATGGTATATTTTATGCGGCAATATTAGGCGGAAAAAAGAAGCAAAATGACGCTTATAGATATTTTAAAGAAAATCCAGATAAATTATCAAATGAGCCTATGACTCTATATAGTGAATGTCCCTGTTGTGGTGCACCAAATGCAACGCAGGATGAGGTTTGTCCTTATTGTGGAAGTTTGTTGAAAATAAGTGATGCTAATACAAGATTTGTAAAGCCAAAGTAGTGGGAAGTGCGTGAATGCTACGGCGATGACAGAGAATCTTTTAGTCGCAAAAAAGGTATAGCATAAGGCATAACTAAAATCCACGGCAAAATTAAATCGACTTCTTCCGATAAAATTCGGGAAAAGTCTTTGTTTTTTAGAAAGATTCAGAATTAATAATGCAATAAAACGTAATATTAATATAATTACAATCACTTTTTTATAATTAAATATCGAATACTACAAATAAGGGGCTGTTGCAAGTTAACAGTAATTTGCAACAGCCCCATTAGATTTAAATTAATTCGGACCCTTTGAAAAAAAGTCTGTAAAAAGTCAGCAAACTGTGGTAAAATAGAAAT
>JBJERA010000023.1:0-3323 GCA_051882035.1 Hominimerdicola sp. | reverse complement strand
CAAAACAGCTTGTTGAAAGAGCTGAAAAGATTTATCAGAAGCGTGAGGACGATTTGGGCGTTGACCTGCTCCATGAGGTTGAAAGAGTTGTTCTGCTGAAAATCGTTGATACTAAGTGGATGGATCACATCGACGATATGGAAGAACTCAAAAGAGGTATTGGCTTGCGTTCATACGGTCAGAGAAATCCTGTTGTTGAGTACCGTATGGAAGGTATGGATATGTTTGACGCAATGATTGATTCTATCCGTGAGGATACAGTAAGAATGCTGTTTACTATTCAGGTAAGAACAAATAATGCACCTAAGCGTGAGGAAGTGCTTAAAGCACCTACTCATCACAACATGACTCTCCGCCGTTCAAATAAGATTGGCAGAAATGACCCATGTCCATGCGGAAGCGGCAAAAAGTATAAGAACTGCTGCGGTGCCGGCAATGGCGAAAACGCAAATGCTACCGAAAATAAAACAGAAGAAAATACTGAGGAATAATTGAAATGGCTGTTGCAGAGTAACAGATTTTAAATACAACGGGCGGACATTGTTCGCCCGTTTTTATTGCAAATACTTTCACAAGGAGCGATTAACTATGTCAACTGCATTTAAACCGGCAGATATTCTTCTGCCACAGAATACGGATATGAGCAAATGGGCGGTCGTAGCCTGCGACCAGTATACTTCCGAGCCTGAATACTGGGCGGATGTTGAAACGCTTACAAACGGAACAAAATCAGCATTCAACCTTATTCTTCCGGAGGTTTATCTTGAAGATAAAGACGTTGAAAACAGAATTGAAAAAATCCATGACAACATGGATAATTACATAAGAGAAAATACATTTAAAGAGTATAAAAACTCAATGATTTATGTGGAAAGAATACAGTCTGACGGAAAAATGCGTGCAGGAATCGTGGGCATGATCGACCTTGAAGAATATGACTATTCCAAAGGCTCAACCTCTGCGGTAAGAGCAACTGAGGCGACGGTTGTTGAAAGAATTCCGCCGAGAATTAAAGTAAGACGTGGAGCTGCAATCGAACTTCCCCATATTATGATTCTGATTGACGACGACAAGAAAACCGTTGTTGAACCACTTGAAAACAAAAAAGCTGATTTTGAGAAGGTATATGACTTTGACCTGATGAAAAAGGGCGGACATATTTCAGGCTATGTAATAGACGAAAATTCTCAGGAGCAGATTACCTCTGCTCTTGAAAGTCTTGGAGATATTAACGCTTTCAATAAAAAATATGGTCTTAATGAAACAAATCCGCTGATTTACGCTATGGGTGACGGAAATCACAGCCTTGCTACCGCTAAGGAGTTTTATGAGGAACAGAAAAGACTTAATCCTGACAAGGATATGTCTAACGAGGCTTGCAGATACGCTCTTGTAGAAATTGTAAATCTTCACTCCCCTGCTCTTGAATTTGAGGCTATACACAGAATTGTAATGGGAATAGACAGGGAAAAGCTACTTGCGGAAATGCTGGTATCATTAGACCTTACCGAAGATAAATCCCAGCAAAAGATTACCATTGTTCAGAATGGAAATAAGAAAGAGCTTTATATACACAAGCCTACATCCAAGCTTACCGTAGGTTCATTGCAGAACTTTTTAGATAAGTATATAAAGGAAAACGGAGGAAAAATTGACTATATTCATGGGGAAAGCGTTGTTGCCGAGCTTTCAAAGGATAATAACTCCATAGGATTTTTGCTGCCAGATATGGCAAAATCGGAGCTTTTCCCTACCGTAATCTGCGACGGAGCACTGCCGAAAAAAACATTTTCAATGGGACACGCAGAAGATAAGAGATTTTATGTTGAGGCAAGAAAAATTTAACTGATAGGAGTGCAAAACATGGAAGGATTTAACGAATGGCTTGACGAAGTTCTTGAAAACGAGCTTCCCGATACTGTAAGAGCTATCAATTTTAATCTTTATGACGACGGTGACAACATCTGGTCTATTGAACTTATCGGAGCGTCACGTTTTGATATTGAAGATGAGGATTGGGCTTGCGACGAAGTTTTCACCACGAGAGAAGAACCTCTCACTTGGGAGGAAGAAACCAATGCATTGGATATTCAGGAACAAGCTTATAATGCAATAGCGGAATATCTTGAAAACGGAAAATATGCTGATAAGCTGAAACAGTATGAAGGCGTCGGCGTGGGATTTGTCGACGGAGAACTTTTTATAGTGTATACTGCCGAAAATGAGTAATTTTTTTCTTGACTTATACAAATATGCCTGCTATAATTAAATACGGAATATTATATTATTACTAAAAAACAAATATCGCAAGGAGGATATTTTTAATGATTATTGAAGAAGTTAAAAAGGAGCTTACACAGCATATTATTCCTTTTTGGAGCAAGCTCAGAGATAATGAAAACGGCGGTTTTTACGGATATATGGGTTACGACCTGAAACTTGACAAAAAGGCGGACAAGGGCGTAATTCTTCATTCAAGAATTTTGTGGTTCTATGCAAAGGCTTATATTACTTTGAAGGACGAAACTTTGCTTGATTATGCCAAGCACGCTTATGAGTTTATAAAGACAAAGTGCGTTGACTATGAAAACGGCGGAGTTTACTGGATGGTTGACTATAAAGGCGAGCCAAGCGACACAATGAAACACACTTACAACATTGCATTTGCAATTTATGCTTTAAGCTGTTATTACAATGCAACAGGAGATAAAGAGGCTTTGGAGCTTGCTTATAAGCTGTTTGAGGATATTGAAAAGAATACTCTTGACGAGTACGGCTATCAGGAAGCTTTCTCCAAAACTTGGGAGCTTGTTTCAAATGAGGCTCTTTCTGAAAACGGACTTATGGCTGACAAAACAATGAATACAATTCTTCACCTTATCGAGGGTTATACTGAACTTTACAAGGCTGACAAGTCACCTAAGGTTGCTGAAAGACTTAAATATCTTCTCAGACAGATGAAGGACAAGGTTTATGACCCGAATACAAACGCTTTGAAGGTATTCTTTGACAAAAAGCTTGAAGTAATCGGCGATATTCACTCTTACGGTCACGATATCGAGGCTACATGGCTTATGGATTTGGCTTGCGACACTCTTGAAGATGAGGAACTTAAAAAGGAATTTGCTGAGATGAATCTTATCATTTCTCACAATATTCAGAACATTGCTTTTGAGGGCGGAGCGCTTTACAATGAGCGTGACAAGACAGAGGTTGATAAAAAGAGAGTATGGTGGGTTCAGGCTGAATCTATCGTTGGATTTATCAATGCTTATCAGCACTGCGGTGAAAAGAAGTTCCTTGAATCTGCCGCTGAAATCTGG